>JAJTBL010000224.1 GCA_021286925.1 Spirochaetia bacterium
GCTTTCGGCGCAGGCAAAGCATCGATGCGATAGGATTGGCCGCTCCGTGTCTGCAGTATCAGATTGACAAAAGGTTTGCGCCGGAGATTCCGTGCAAACATCCCGCCGGGCGCGTTTCGCTCATCAGAACTGCCATCCATCATGCTCTGCGCCCGTGCTTTTTCATCGCGCTCTTCGCGTGAGCCCGGCACCGTACCCCGCGCCAGCGCCCCCAGCATAAAATGCTCAATCTCGGCAAAATCTACCGGCGTCGATTTGATAAAAGGATAGACGCCGCCCTTATGCACCAGCCGTTTGCCATCGGCATCAGCTTTCCAGTTTTCCTCATACAGTACACCGAGCATGAGTCCGACTTCCAGAATCCACGCGAGCACGCTCATCGGAATATCGTTCATGAGAAAAGCCGCTGCAATCAGCGCCACAAAAACGGCATTCATCACTCGGAACCAGGGCGAAATGCCGTAAACGAGTGAGCCGTCTTTGAGTTTTTTTAATCGAAGGGGAAGTTCCATGCTGAAAGCATAGCCGCCTGGTCATTCTTCCGCAAGTGTCTCAGCCTTGCTCGTTCGGATCCTGGGCCGGCGCTTCAGCCAGTTTGTTCAGCAATATTCTGAAAGCCGAATTTTCTTTTTTGAGTTCCCGGGACCCGCGGGTAATCTTGCAGAGCGAAAGCCCCAGCTCTTCAGCGATTTTTCTTTGGGCTGTTCCATGGGCAAGCTCTTTGACCAGCGCCCATCGTTTTGCCATTTCATCGGCTTCAGCCGGAGTCAGCAATGAATAGAGAAAGCTCTCGATGAGGTCGGCGTCAGCACCTTCCAGCGCTTTGGCCATTTCGGAAATATTATGCTTCATCAGTTCGGGATTTCGTGACATGATACTAATATATCATAGATTGAAATTTCAGGGTAATTTTTTTTAAAATTGAGGGTCTTTCAAAATCCAGAAGCATTTTGAAAGACCAACGCTAAATTGCGCGCGTTTCGCAGCGGTTCACAAAAACCGCGAGAAACCGCAAAGCCAATTTCAAAGCTAATAAAGTTTTAAAATTGGCTCAATTTTGTTACAAATCCCGCCTTATTTGAGCCATTCCCCAGCCTATACCAACCGCGCTTTTTTCAGCTATGATAAACCCATGTTCACGGCGCTCCAGAGTGTGCTTTCAGTCATCCTCATGATTGGCCTGGGCTTTGTCCTGGCGCGGAAAAAGTGGTTTGAGCAGAACGGCCAGACCATCCTTTCCCGCCTGGTCGTCAACATTGCCCTCCCGACCTACATGATTTCCAACCTGATGGGCGGCTATGACCGGGCGAAACTCCTTTCCATGGTGCCCGGGCTCCCGATTCCCTTCGGCATCATGATTGCAAGCTATCTCATCGCGATGCTTTTGGCGATGCTTATCAAGGTTGAAAAAACCAGGCGCGGCGCGTTCCAGTCCATGTTTGCCCTCTCGAATGCGGTCTTTATCGGTCTGCCAATCAACATTTTGCTATTCGGCGAACAAAGCCTGCCATTCGCGCTTTTATATTACATCGCCAATACAACCCTGTTCTGGACCATTGGCGTGTACGGCATCGCGCGCGACGGCGCCCTGCGGACCGGACGGCCGGCGCCGTCCCTCGTTTCGATTTCAGGGTTGAAACGAATTTTTTCTCCGCCTCTGCTCGGTTTTCTGATTGCCATCGTCCTGATTCTGCTCGAAATCAAATTGCCCAAATTCGTCATGGATACCTGCAAATATCTGGGAAATCTCACGACGCCGCTGTCGATGCTATTCATCGGTATCGTTATCGCGCGGGTAGACTGGAAAAAGATGAAATTCGAGCGGGATTATCTCGTTATTCTAGCGGGCCGTTTTTTGCTGACGCCGCTGATGATGTTTTTCCTGATTCGAACAATGGATTTGCCGCTGCTGATGAAGCAGGTTTTTATCATGCAGGCTTCAATGCCCGCCATGACGCAGAACCCGATTGTCGCAGAAGCCTATCAGGCTGATGCGGAGTACGCCGCGATCGGAACCTCGCTGACAACCGTCATCAGCATGGTGACCATTCCTATTTACATGAGTGCAATTTTGGTGCTCATTTGAAATGCGCACCGATTGCATAAAGGCATCCCGGCGATAATGCCGGCAGCCGCAAAAATTTGAAAGAGAGCAGTGTAAACGATGAAAAGAACTGATGGATTTCCTGATGATTTTATCTGGGGATGCGCAACATCAAGCTATCAGATTGAAGGAGCGACGCACGAAGACGGGCGCGGCGTTTCGATCTGGGATACCTTCTGTCACACACCAGGAAAGGTCGCTGAGGGAGATACCGGCGATATCGCCTGCGATTCCTACCACCGATATCCGGAAGATATCGCGCTTCTGCGCGAGCTGAACGCGAATGCCTACCGGTTTTCTACCGCCTGGCCGCGCATTCAGCCGGATGGCAGCGGAAAGCCCAATCCAAAAGGGTTAGCGTATTATGACACGTTGGTCGATTCCCTGCTTGAGGCTGGCATTGAACCATGGATGCAGTTGTACCATTGGGATCTGCCGCAGGCGCTGGAAGATCGGGGCGGATGGGCAAACCGGGAGACAGCATTTCGTTTTCAGGAATTTGCCGAAATCATGTTCGCTCACTTTGGAGATCGCATAACGCATTATTCGAGTTTGAATGAGCCCTGGTGCTCGGCGTATCTGGGATATCGAGAAGGAGTTCAGGCGCCGGGAAAGCGGGACAGAGTCCTGGCGAACCGCGCTGTGCATCATCTTTTGCTCGCGCATGGGCTGGCGCAGAAGTCATACCGCGCAACCGGGCTTTCTGGCAAATTCGGCATTGTAATAAATCCCGGCCGTCAACGACCCGCAACCGCCCGGCCGGAAGATTACGCCGCCGCTGAAATAGCCAGTATAGAATCGACGCGGATTTGGCTCGATCCCCTCTACGGCAGAGGTTATCCGGCATTGTTCATGCAGTATTTCGGAGCGGATTTGCCTATTGTTGATGGCGACATGGAAATCATAGGGTCTCCGCCTGATTTTCTCGGCGTCAACTATTATTTTGAACACGTGGTAAAAGCCGTTCCCGCTGATGAGCGAAATCCCTTCGGGGTCGCGTTAGCCGACACATGGCATGAAAAAACCGCGATGGGCTGGGACATTGTTCCTGAAGGCATGCTCCGCCTGTTGCGATATATCGCGGGAAACTGGCCGGTCAGCAATCTGTATGTAACGGAAAACGGCGCCGCTTTCGACGATGTGCCGGATGCCGATGGTGTTGTGCATGATAAGGATCGAATTGAATATCTCCGCGCGCATCTGCAGGCATGCCGTGACGCAATCGCGGAAGGCATACCGCTGAAAGGCTATTTCCTGTGGTCTCTGCTCGATAATTTTGAATGGGCATACGGCTACCGGAAACGCTTCGGCATCGTTCGGCTCCATCCCGAAACCTTGAACCGCATTCCGAAAAAAAGCTTTTATTACTATCGCGATGTCATAGCGGGCTGCGGCCTCTAACTACGCTGTCTTCTGCAAGCCGTCCGCTTCAATCGGCGCAGTCTGAGC
>JAJTBL010000225.1 GCA_021286925.1 Spirochaetia bacterium
CGGGGTAAAGGGCAAATCAGTCAGTCTGACGCCGATAGCGTTGCGAATCGCGTTGGCGATAGCTGCAGGCGGCGTATCGATACCGATTTCCGCAACCGACTTCGCGCCGAAGGGGCCTGAGGGCTCATAGCTGTCTGCCAGTTCGACCGTGATTTTGCCGACATCCTCCCGGGAAGGTATTGTATAGGTCAGGAGGGTATTGGTCAGCATTCTGCCGTTGTCCGCGTATTTGACATTTTCCCACATGGCCATTCCGATACCCTGCAGGATGCCGCCCTCTACCTGAATGCGAGCCAGGTTGGGATTGATTGGCGTTCCGCAATCGACAACCGCGACATAATTCAGGATGGAAACCTTGCCGGTTCCTTTGTCCAATTCGATTTCCACAAAGCCTGCCATGTAGGGCGGCGGCGATTTGAGTCCCGAATATGAGCCTGTCGCGGTGAGGGTTTTCATGTTGGCGCCCTCGTGGTAGAGGGTGTCGAAACTGAAGTCTTTCAGCGTAATGGATTTCTTTCCGTCTTTCGTGCTGAACAGCGTACCATCGAACTGGACATCTTCAGCGGAGACGCCGAATTTTTCAGCGACGGCCTGGAGCATGACCTTCTTCATGTTTTTCGCGGCCCGGATCACAGCGTTGCCCGAAACATAGGTGGTGCTGGAGGCGTAGGCGCCGACATCATAGGGGGTGTGATCGGTATCGGATGCGTAGACATTGATGATGCTTGTCGGCACGCCAAGCTCTTCCGCTGCAATCTGGGCGAGAATGGTGTCGCTGCCGGTGCCCAAATCGGTTGCGCCCATGCGCAGTTTGAACCAGCCTCCGTCCTGAAGTTCCAGGGTCGCTGACGCCATATCGATAAGCGGGATACCCGAACCCTGCATGGCAATTGCCATTCCCTTGGCTCTGACGATGCCAGGGGCGACTTCCCAGGCCAACTTTTCAGGATCCCAGCCGATCAGCTCTTTGCCACGCTTGATGCAGTAATCCAGCTTGCAGCTTTCGATGATCATGTCGACGCCTTCACTGCCTTCGCCCATGATCTTGAAAACTTCGCTCGTTTCTCCCTCGTGAATCATGTTCATTTCGCGCACCGCAACCGGATCCTTGCCGATTGTGTGGGCAAGTTCGTCCATCATTGATTCAAGCGCGAAGTTGCCCTGGATGGCACCGTACCCGCGGTATGCGCCGGCGGAGACTTTGTTCGTGTACACGACCTTGCCGCCATAGCGAACGGCTTTGGCTTTGTTGTACAGCGGCAATGTCTTGGAGCCGCCGACCATAAAGGTGGTGAGAGCATGTTCGCCGTAGGCTCCGGTGTTTGAAAGCACATTCATGTCGATCGCTTGGACATGGCCTTCTTTGTCGGCGCCGAGCCGCATGGTGATCCGCATCTGGTGCCGGTTGAAGGAGGATTCGAAGACTTCTTTGCGGGTAAAGACAATCTTTGCCGGCCGCCCTGTTTTGAGGGTCACCAGCGCGATGAACGGCTCCACCAGGATGTGCTGTTTTGCGCCGAAGCCGCCGCCGATGCGCGGTTTTACGATTCGAATATTGCTGAGCGGCATGTCTAGCGCCTGGCCCAGCAGACGGCGGGTATGGAAGGGGTTCTGTGTCGAAGAATAGATGTTGAGCCTGCCGTGTATATCGATATAGCTGAAGGCAACATGGGGTTCAAAAGCGACGTGAGCCTGCGATTGGGTGTAGAAGGTCTTTTCTAGCTTGACGTCACAGGCGGCAAATTCTTTTTCGACATCGCCGATTTCCATTTCGTAAGAGGCGGCGATATTGCGCTGGGGTTTGAACCCGATGGGAAACATGTCGTGAATCTCAGGCTCTGGATGAATGACAGTGGGATTGTCGGCTGCCTTTTCAAAGTCGAGCACCGGCGTCAGCACTTCATAGTCGACCTTGATAAGATTGCTCGCCTTGATGGCAGTTGCTTCGTCTTCCGCCGCTATGATTGCCACTTCATCGCCGACATAGCGCACATATTCATCTAGAATGAATTTGTCATGGGGGCTGGGCTCCGGATGTCCCTGTCCCGCTCGGGTATAGGGAATGCGCTTGACATCCTTCCAGGTTAGAACGCAGGCGACGCCCGGCAGCGCCAGGGCTTCCTGAGTGTCGATGGATTTGATCCTGGCAAACGCATGGGGGCTTCTCAGGATTTTAACAACCAAGGCATCGCGGGGAGCCAAGTCATCGGTATAGGCAGGTCTGCCGGTTACCAGCCCGATTCCGTCAATTTTGGGCAGGCTGTGTTTCACTTCCTTGAATTCATTATTCATGCTGAGCCTCCAGATATTTGACAACAGCGCGGAGCTGGCCTTCATAGCCGGTGCACCTGCAGAGATTCCCAGCCATATAATGTTTTATTTCATCGACACTTGGCGATTTGAGCTCTTTTTTCATGGCAAGTACGTTCAGCGTAAAGCCGGGGGAGCAGAAACCGCACTGGTCAGCACCTTCGGCAACGAGAAAGTCTGCAAACTCTTTGGCTTCCGCTTCTACGCCGCGGATTGTTGTGATTTCATGGCCATCTGCGCGTCCCGCAATGAGCGAACAGGAGGGCACGGGAACACCATCCAGCAAAACGGTGCAGATACCGCAGTTGCCGGTTCCGCAGCCTTTTTTGACTTCAACAAAGCCCGCATTCCGCAAAACATCCGTCAGGACATCGCCGGGGTTGCACGCAACTTTTATCGGTTTTCCGTTCACTTTCAAAGAAATAGTCATTTAGCTGCCTCCATAATCGCCCGCATCACCAGCGTTTCGCACACGAGCTTGCGGTATTCATCACTGCCCCTGACATCACTGCCGAAGCTAATTTCTTCAGAAGCAAGGCGCCCTGCTTCCTTTGCGGTGTGTTCGTCAGGTTTCCGGTTCATGGCCAGATATTGCGCCGCTTTGAGCGCGAGCCGTGCCGCCGCCGGGCGAGCTCCAACGGCAATTTGCCAGCCTTTGCCAGGGTGAAAGGCCGCGCCCGCATTGAGGATGGCGAAATCATTCTGGGTCACGCGAACGCTCTGGAAGGCGACAAGGGCATTTTTCGCAACAATGATTTTCTCGATGAGAAAGGGCGTTTCACGCGCTGCGGTGAGGAAGCTGGCAATTTCGATGGTTTTGTCGCGGTACAGCATCAGCTTAGCATCAAGCGCCAAAAGCAGGGTGAGAAGGTCAGAAAATCCGTACTTGCCGGCGACCGTGCCGCCGATCGTTATGAGATTCCTCAGCTGAACACCAACCAGATGCTCTGTCGCTCTGGCAAATGCTCCGGAAAAAGCCTGGTTCAAAAGAGCGGAAGTTTCAATCTGCCGGGCAGTCGCCATAGCTCCGATTTCGACCGTATCTCCTTTGTCGACAATATAATCGAGTTTTAAAGCGGAAAGGTCGACCGCAAGTTCGACTGAACGCACATTCATGTGCACCCAGGCGCCTCCGCCGAGCGGGAAGCCTTTTTTCTCCACAACAAGACTGTACGCTTCATCCAGCGAAGCCGGGCGTACATATTCTTTTATTTCCATAGTGACTCCTTGGGACC
>JAJTBL010000226.1 GCA_021286925.1 Spirochaetia bacterium
TTGTCCAGGAACAGCTTCTGAATTTCAGCAGAAGCGCTTTCACAATGAGTACCTGGTAAACGAGGAACTACCCAAGGTGTGTTTTTGCCGCGGTTTTCGGGTACTGCAGGAAACCGCATACTAGATGCGCCATGAACCAAGGTTAAAGACTTTTTCGTTTTTTCAAAGAATCAATCCTGGGAATTACAGTCATCGTTGCGGATTTTTTGAAACGGTAGTATACTGGTTGAAACGCACATCAGTTTATTCCTAAGGAGACATATACGAAAACGACAGCGCTTCACGACTGGCACGTAGCACGCGGAGCTAAAATGGCTCCCTTCGCGGGCTATGATATGCCGATTTCCTATCCCACAGGCGCGGTGGAGGAACACGCTATAACTCGCCGGTCTGTCGGTCTTTTCGATATCGATCACATGGGACAGTTCGAAGTGACAGGTCCCGGCGCCGATGCCTATGTGGCACGGATGGTCAGTGCCAAAACTTCCGATATGCAAGCTCCCATGGCACGGTATTCCCTCCTCCTCGATGATCGAGGTCTGGTCCTCGATGATCTCTTCATCTACAAGCTGGAATCCTCCTGGTGGATTGTCGTAAACGCCTCGAACCGGGAGCAGGATCTGGCCTGGTTCATGGCCCACAAGACCCCTGATGTCACTATCATCGATCACTCGGACGCTACCTACATGATTGCGGTGCAGGGGCCGAATGCCATTGCCCTGCTCGATAAAATCGGCGCGCCGGCAGTGTCCGCGCTTGAGCGCTTTACCTGGGGCAGAATCAAGATAAATTCGATTGACATCCTCTTTGGCAGGACCGGCTATACCGGGGAAGATGGCGGCGAGCTTTTCTTTCCAGCAGAACATGCCGAACGACTGTGGAATTTCCTGCTTGAAAAAGGCGCCGAGCTTGGCATTGAAACCATGCCGATCGGGCTCGCCGCCCGCGACAGCCTCCGCTTTGAAGCGGGAATGCCCCTGCACGGCCATGAAATAAGCCAGTCCATCAACGCGATTGAAGCTGGCTTCAAATGGGCCTGCGATTTTGAAAAGGATTTTATCGGCAAGCAAGCCTTGCTGGATGTCATTGCCGCGGGACCTTCGCGCAAGCTTGTCGGAATCGAAGTGACCGGCGGTGTCCCCCGCGAGGGCTATGAGGTTGCGGGTAGCGACGGTGCAATCATTGGCCGCTGTGTTGCCGGCATGTATTGCCCCACCGTGAAAAAATACGCAGCGAACGCTTTTGTCGAGCCTGCCTTCGCCAAAGCAGGAACGCCAGTGAAAGTCATTATCAGAGGTCAGCCCAAAGACGCGGTTGTCGTCAAACGGCCTCTCTACATCCCCGCATATCGACGCTGAGCCTGAAGGGCTTGCCCGGAAAGACCAGTTTGAATTCGAACTAAAGGAGAACGAATATGAGTATTGATGTGAATGCCCGTTATGCCGAATCCCATGAATATGCCCGTCTTGAAGGCGCGGCGGTTGTCTGCGGAATTTCCGACCATGCGCAGGCCGAACTCGGCGATATTGTGTTCATCGAACTGCCAGCTGTCGGGAAAAGCCTGAAAAAGGGCGAAACGTTCGGGACCGTGGAATCCGTCAAAGCAGCCAGCGACCTCTATATGCCCATCAGCGGTACGATCGCGGAAGTAAACGGAGCTCTGCAGGCTGACCCGGCGCTGGTCAACCGCGAACCCTACGGCGCGGGCTGGCTTGTCAAAATCACCCCTGCGGATCTTTCCGAGATGGACAAACTCATGGATGCCAAGACCTATGGGAAAACCATAGGAGAGGAGTGATCCCGTGCCCTTCATTCCCAATTCCAATGAGGACCGGGAAAGCATGCTGAAGGAAATCGGGAAAAGTTCGATTGAGGAGCTTTTTCTGGATATTCCTGAAAAACTGCGGTTCCCTGAACTCAATCTGCCCGAAGGCATTTCCGAAATGGAGATGCTGTCGGAAATCGAAGCCCTGTCCGCAAAGAATACAACAGCGCGGAAAGCCGCATGGTTCCTCGGTGCGGGCGCATACAATCATTACATCCCTTCACTGTTTCCCGCGCTCGCTTCCAGGGGCGAGTTTTTGACTGCCTACACGCCGTATCAGCCTGAAGTGTCGCAGGGCACTCTGCAGGCTATCTTTGAATATCAGAGCATGGCGGCCGAGCTCTTCGGCGTTTCGGTTGTCAACGCTTCGCATTATGACGGAGCGACAGCACTGGCTGAAGCCGTGCTCATGGCATGGAAACAGAATCTCGAGCGGAACAAAATCCTGCTTCCGAAAGATCTGCATCCTGAATATCGTGAGGTTCTGACAACCTACCTGTCTTCCTTCGATGTGGAGGTGCAGGAGTACGAGGGCGCGCCGGAAAACGCTGCTCCGGATGCGCGCACGGCCTGTGTTGTGGCTGGCTATCCTGATTTTTCGGGCCAAATTCATGCTCTTGCCAAAGGGGCTGAGCTGGCTCACGCGGCGGGTGCGCTGTTTATCGTTCATACGGACCCGCTGCTGTGTGCGCTTCTGGAAAGCCCCGGCGCACAGGGCGCTGATATTGTGACTGCCGAGGGGCAATGCCTTGGCAATCCGATGAACTTCGGAGGTCCCTTCCTCGGTATGATGGGGGCGACTGAAAAGCTCATGCGAAAGATGCCCGGCCGCATCGTTGGGGAGGCCAGGGATCATGCCGGAAGGCGCGGCTTTGTCCTTACGCTGACCGCGCGAGAACAGCATATCCGCCGTGAAAAGGCAGTTTCCAATATCTGTTCCAACCAGGGGCTGGTGATGCTGCAGGCGTGCATCTACATGGCTGCCATGGGGCATCATGGCATGAAGACTGTCGCGCGGCTTTGCTATGACAAGGCGCATTATGCTGCTTCCCGCATCGCGAGTCTGCCCGGGTACAAGGTTGGAAACACTGCGTTTTTCAAGGAGTTCCTGGTTAAAACGCCGGTTCCCGCCGAGCGGATTTTTGAGAAGCTCGCGAAAAAATCGGTGGTTCCCGGCTTGCCGCTTTCCCGCTATGACGCATCCCGCCAGAACGAACTGCTCGTCTGCGTGACTGAGATGAATACCAAAGCCGAGATTGACAGGCTTGTCGAATTGCTCGGGGAGGTGTCGGCATGAATCTTGCTCCGGAAAAGCTGATATTTGAACTTTCAAGCAAAGGAAGAGTCGGCTGTGCTCTGCCGAAATCCGATGTGCCTTCGTACGATCTCCCGGCCGGGCTTGAGCGCAAAGAGCTGAAACTGCCTGAAGTCGACGAGCTGACTGTTGTGCGGCATTTTACCAGATTGAGCCAGAAGAATTATTCGATCGACACCCAGTATTATCCGCTTGGTTCATGCACCATGAAGTACAACCCGAAAGCGAATGAAGTTGCTGCCGGATTTCCTGGCTGGAAATTCGCGCATCCGCTGGCGGGCGACGCTTTTTCCCAAGGTGCCATCGAACTCATATACAAGCTTCAGGACAGTCTGGCGGAAATCGGCGGCTTTAAGGCTGCATCCCTTCAGCCTGCAG
>JAJTBL010000227.1 GCA_021286925.1 Spirochaetia bacterium
GTTTTTCCGCCATTCATAGCCGGGCAGGGAGAAGCGAGTGCCTTCCGGAACACCGTTTTTGTATTTCCCCGACAGCAGGCCGGAAGCGAGCGGACTGAAGGTAGTCAGCCCCAGGCCGATGCCCTTGTACAGCCGCGCAAATTCCTTTTCCACCTTGGTCCGGGACAGCATGTTGTACAGCGGCTGTTCCATCTGCGGCTTTCTCAGATTGCGCTTGTCCGCGATTTCCCAGGCTTCGCGAATCTGCTCGGCAGACCACTCGCTGGTGCCCCAGTAAAACGCCTTGCCCGACGCTACAATGTCGTGCATCGCCCACACCGTCTCTTCGATCGGCGTTTCGGAATCGGGCCGGTGGCAGAAGACAAAATCGACATGATGCATGCCAAGCCGCTCAAGGCTTCCTTCAATCGACTCATGCAGATACTTGCTGTTCAGCGTGTTCTTTTCGTTCGGCCCGTCATGCAGTCCCCAATACAGCTTGGTGGAAACCAGGTATGAGGAGCGCCGCAGATTGAGCTTCCTCAACGCCGCGCCCATGATTTCCTCTGATTTGCCGCCCGCGTAAACTTCGGCATTGTCAAAAAAATTGATGCCGTTGTCATAGGCGAGCTTTATCATCTCGGCCGCGGCTTCAACGTCGACCTGCGACCCATAGGTCACCCATGAGCCAAGCGAAAGCACCGACACCTTGATTCCCGCCGATCCCAATCTTCGATATTCCATATAAATCCTCCGGAATTGAAATTCGATATAAAACCTGAAGCCTTCAAAAGTCCGCACTTTTGAAAGCACATCGAATAACTATATCATAAACGTACTATATTCCGAAGCAGAGGGAAAGCGCAGGCAAACGCCGCGCGCTTCAAATCGGCCTCGGCACTGGAAACTGCGCATTTTCCTCTTGACCGAAACGAAAGCCCGAACCATGCTGTCAGACATGCTGCTATTCCATGTTTCGGACTTGCATCTGGGGAAAACCTTTCATGGTTACAACCTGATGGAAGACCAGGAGTTCATGCTCGCCAGGATTTTAGATCGAATTTCTGCTGAACAGCCTGATGCTCTGCTGATAGCCGGCGATGTCTATGACAGGCCGGTCCCGCCGCCTGAAGCAATCGAGCTGTTGGATAATTTTTTAATGCAATGCCTTGCGCTGGTACCCGATTTGAAAATTGTCATCATTCCGGGCAACCATGACGGCGGGCCGCGGATGGGTTTTGGCGCGCGGCTTCTGGAGCGGCAGGGCGTTCATATTGTGACGAATTTTCAGGCAGAGCCTGCGTGCGTGCTGGAAAAGCATGGCGAGAGGGCGTTTGTTTGGGCGCTGCCGTTCCTTTCGCCGGCGGTGTTTCGAAATGGCTGGCGGGCTGACAGCGAAGCGGAAGACGCAGGCACAGTGAAACCGGCTGTGCGGGAATTCCCCTCTCAGCAGCACCTGATGGAATTTGCGGTGTCCAAAATTCATGAAAACGAGGCTTGGAAAAAGGCCGAGCCGGCAAAGCGCGATGCTGGGAAGGATGCCGGGCAAATTGCCAATAGCCAAGCGCCATGGCGCATTCTTGTGGCGCATTGTTTTGCCGCCGGCGCGAATGTGAGCGATTCAGAGACTTCCTATATTGGAGCGGCGGAGCAGGTTGGGACCGAGCTGTTCAGCGGCTTTGACGTGACAGCCCTGGGCCATTTGCACTTTTTCCAGAGTCCCGCGCCGCGGGTTTGGTACTCGGGTTCGCCGATGCCCTACGGCGTTCCGGACACAGGCAGAAAAACCGGACTGTGCCGTATAACGCTGAAATCCGGCGATCCGCTGGCGCATGTCGAATGTATTCCGCTCAAACCGCTCCGTGGTTTTCGGAAACTGCGCGGTTTTTTCGGCGATATTCTGCTGAACCCGCCTTCCGCCGAAGAGCGGGAAGACTATGTCGAAATAAGGTTGTGCGATACGAAACCCGTCGCAAATCCTCTGCATGAACTTAAAAAACTGTATCCTAGGATTTATTTTCTAAAATCGGAGGCTGACGAAGCGGCCGCGGGTTCCCGCGCTTCTGCCATGTCGGAAACCGAAGCTTCTCTGCTTGATCCTGAAAAAGCCCAGAGCGATGACACAATCATGCAGGCATTTGCCGAGTTTCATCAGGAAATGAAGGGAAAAGCGCCATCAAAGGAGAGTATGCATCAGTTTGAATTACTGCTGAAGGAGGCTCGGAATGCGGCCAATCAGGCTTGAGCTGAAAAATTTCGGGCCGTATCGCGGCACCGAGCGTATAGATTTTTCCGAGCTTGGCGAGTTTTTTCTGATTTGCGGAAAAACGGGCTCCGGCAAATCGACGATATTCGATGCCATCACCTATGCCTTGTTCGGCGAAGCGCCGGGTGCGCGGAAAGGGCATGAGCGCGAGCTTGTTTCCGATTATGCCGAAATCGGCGAAGAACCTTCAGTCCGCTTTGAATTCTCTTTGTCGAATGCGCGGTATCGGATACAGCGAACTCCGCCGTATCGCCGCCCAAAAAAAACTGGCGGCTTTACCGAAGTGCCGCCTGATGCCAGTATTGCCTGTATTGATACAGCAGGCCGCGAGATTTCGGTGCTCGCTTCCGGGGTGCGGGACACCAATCTGAAGGTTGGGACTCTGGTCAATCTGACGGCAGAAGAGTTTTCCAAAATCATTCTGCTTCCGCAAGGCGAATTTCAAGAATTTCTGCAGATGGATTCAGCCGAGCGGAGCGAAATTCTAGAAAAGCTTTTTCCGGTTGCGATGTATGACACGATAGCCGAACTCGCAGCTGAAAAATATAAAATGTTGAAAAATGAGCTGTCAGCGCTGGAGGACGAAAAATCCAGAATCGAAAATCAGCTGGGCCCTGACTACGAATCGCGTTATGCGGTGCTGCTGCTGGAACAGGCACAGCTCGAAGCTGAGGTACAATCCGCGACGAGCCAAGTGGCTGATCGGAAAAGCCGTCTTGATTCCGTCCGGGACCGGGTTGAACGCGCACAGAAAGCCATGCAGGCGGTGCAAACGCTGGAAGCTTTGCGAGCGAGGAAGCCAGAGGAAGATATCCGAGCTGAAAAGCTTGAGCTAGCCCGGCGGGCTGAGCAGGTGGGGCATCAGATAAAGGCTTTTGCGGGCGCAAATGCACGAACCCAGGAAAGCGTCCGCAAGGCTCGTGAACTGGAGTCAAAGTTCGCGGAGCTGGTACAGGATCAAAACAAGGCTTCTAAAGCGCAGGAAAAAGCGGCACAGCTTTCCGCCGAATTGCAGTCACTGGCGCGGGAAGAACTTCGGCTGGAACGCGCCTGCAAAGCCTGGGCGAATAAAATCGATTTGGAAAAGCAGGCTCTTTCGCTCAGCCGGCAAAAAGCGGAATTTGTTCAGGAAATTCAGCAGAAAGAGACGGCGCTGCAAAAGCGGGCAGAGGAGCTGTCAGCTATTGAGCCGACGGAAGATGAAGAAATGAGCACAGCCGAGCGGCTTGCGAGCTTGCAAACAAAGCTCAAAGAGCGCGAAGATTTTTTG
>JAJTBL010000228.1 GCA_021286925.1 Spirochaetia bacterium
AAAATGGCCGAACAACTGCCGTCGGGCTGATATTCTGCAGCAAAACCGCATTGATGACAGCGTATTTCCGTACCTTCCGAAGCAAGTGTATTCAGAGCACCGCATGAAGGACAGGCAAACAGCGCCAGCTCAAGGCATTCGGCTCGCTGCGGGTGGTCATACCTGCGCCCTGTTTGCTGGCACCAGGCAATGTCATCGTGGTATATGCTTTCATTTAGCGCGGCATCCAGTTCTTCGACCGAGAGCGCCTTGCATTGTTCGGGCGAAAACAATTCTGAAAAATGAACGATGACACCGCCGGGACGCCTCGTGTACGCCCACCGCGGTTTGGTCATATACGCGCCTCTGCTGTTGGCTGCTATAACTGGCACCTTGAGAAGCTTGATCAACTTTGCAGACGAGCCGAAAGATGGCAGGGAGCTCCCATTCCAGGAAGATTGTCCTTCGGGATAAAATCCGACTACACCTTTCTGCTTTCTGATAATGTTGACAATCCAATTGACGGTCTCGATGTCGGGAATCGCCTTGGATTTGGGGATTGAACCGACAAGTTTTATCAGGAGAAAGCGCATGATGGGATTTCTCATGTTGCCGTCGCTGGCAACCCAATGGATCGGATAAGGCATGAAGGCATTGGCGATAAAGGGATCGAGCAGCGTAGCATGATTGCCCACAACCAAAAACGGCGGTTTGATTTTTGAAAAAACCTCGAGCCCTTCCGCGTGTATATTGTATGCCCGCTTCAGCCAGATTCCATAGGTGTACCGGACGAGCTGGGTAAAGAGAACCGAATTGGTAGGGATATATCTCCGAGCGCTTTTCATATACAATACCTTAACCACGGAGTATGAACGAACTTTCGGCATGACGCAAGGCAGGGCACAAAATGGATATGGATAAACTGCTCAAGCAGTGGGACGAGCTGAAAAAGCAGGAAGCCAGGAAACCCCAAAAAACCATCGGAAAAGCGCTGGGCGAAGTTTTCGGAGAGCCGCGGCGCCCTGAAGCCAAACAACAACGCTCAATCCATGATCAGCTCGGAAATTGGATTACCATCCACGGTGTTGAAGATAAGGATAACGAATATCTCGATGATGCAGGACAGCGCTCAGCCGCTGAAGCGGCGCGGCGTTTCAGGATGCTGGAACCGCAGGCTGTTCTGGATCTTCACGGCTATACCGCTGCGGAAGCCGAACCCCTGCTCGAAAGATTTCTTGAAACCAGCGCCAGAAAAGGTCTGGAAAAGGTGCTGGTGATTCATGGGAAAGGGAATCATTCGACGGCGGATCATGTTATGACAGACCTGACACGCCGAGTGCTTGAGCGGAACAGAAGGGCCGGAAGTTTTGGCCCCGCAGACCGCAGGCATGGTGGACGGGGAGCTACCTGGGTAAAAATTCGAAATTAAGCGCTATGAAACTCGGGCGTTTCAAAATGCGGACGCATCGTGAAACGCAGGGTTTGGAGTTGTGTGCGTTTATTGAAATTGGCTCAACAGGCTTATTTTTCCCGATAAATGATTCTGCCGCGAGAAAGGTCGTAGGGAGAGAGCCCAACCCGGACTTTGTCGCCCGGAACGATTCGAATATAATGTTTTCTCATTTTTCCCGAAAGATGAGCCAGAATGATATGACCATTCTGCAGCTCAACTCTGAACATGGTGTTGGGCAGTGCTTCACGAACAATACCCTCTACCTCTATTGCCTCTTCCTTAGCCACGGCATCTCCTTGCATGTAGCGATTGCTTGATTTTTGAAAAAAAAGCTTGCATCCTATGAACTTATGAAATAGTATGTAGCGCCGAGGATAATGTCAACATGCCGGGAGCCTAATCTCCGGCTGACTTGACATTTTCGGAACGATAGTGCATTGTGCGCATCCACAAAATTGAACAGGCATTCAGAATGCCGTGTTCGGGGGATAACGATGGAGAAAACCTTTACCGAACAGATGCGGGAACTTCTTATTTCTCAGAAGAAGGAGATTCTCGACGCTCTTGCAACATCGAATGAAGAATTCAGGACAATCGTGGCTGAAATGGATCCGAAGGATGTCGCCGATGTGGCTTCTGATGATATCGATCGCAAGATGCTCGAAGCTTTGAGCTCACAGGATATCAAACGGCTCAAGGCGATTGACGCAGCATTGACCAGGATCAGCCAGGGACGGTACGGCCTCTGCATGGTATGCGGCAAAAAAATTCCGCAGGAAAGGCTGGCTGCTATTCCCTATGCTGTCATGTGCATTGACTGCCAGAAGAGCGAAGAACGAAGAAATCGCTGACAAAGGCTCATCAAGCGCTTGTTCAGGCAGGGTTCTGGGAACCCTGCTTTTTTCATTCTGCACCGCCTCAATCAATCCCAATTTCAGCCCATTCGCCTTTTTGTTTTAGATAAAAGAAACTTGAATACCCCGCTGCTTTCGCCCATTCGCGAGCAGTCTGCTGATAGGCACCCAGATGTGAAGGCCCGTGTGCGTCATCACCGATGGTAATCCTGACATTCCTTGCACGCATGTGTTTGAGCAGGGTCATGGAGGGATATGGTGTCAGGGTTTTCCCCCGCGCAATTCCGCCAGTATTGATTTCCGCAACGATGTCCTTGCTCGCCGCCATATCAATAGCCTCGAAGGCGGCTTCAAGATAAGCAGGAGAGTCTTCATCAAAATACATTCCATTCTGATTGTTTTTTCTGACAATGTCGAAGTGGGCGATAATGTCGAATCCTCCCTTTTCAATCATTGCGGTGAGGTTTCGGTAATACTGTTTCCAGAGGATGGAGTGATCGCCATGGCAGGAAAGCTTCACATGCTGAGCAAAATCAGTCGAGTTTTCATCGACTGTAAAAGCCTCTCCTTCTTCCGGCGTTATGTAATGGACTGATCCGAGTCTGAACTCAGGCTGTATGCGGTCATACACTGAATCGCTGGGGTGGACCAGGTTTTCGATATAATCGATTTCCAATCCCAGCAGGATGGTCATGCCCTTGGAATCATAGGTGTTTTTAAGAGCGCCGATCGTGGCGGCATAATCGCCGAGCCTTTCCCAGCGCATGTTCCAGTTGGTGTCGAAGGGAAGCGGAGCGTGGGAAGAAAAACCCAGGTACGAATATCCCGCCTGGTGCGCATGATGTGCCATGCTGGCCGCGGAAGCCCGGCCGTCGCAGAATTCGGTATGAGTATGGTAACTGAATAACATAGAAGAAACTATACCGGGAGCAGCGTGTTTATGCTAGCGGGCTGGCAAGCAGGCGGTCTGCCGGGCTGGGAATGCCCTGATCAGCTTGACGATCCTGGACTTGTACCCTACTATGATTATCATGGAAGGGCAGAAAAAACTGTTTCTGGTCGCTGATAGTGCTGTTATCGATACCGTGCAGGCTTATTTAAAGCGTTTCGATGGCGGCAGAACCGATTGGCAGATAGAAGTGGTACAAGCCCCCGATACAAGCATCCTCCGCCGAATAGAGCTCGAAAACGCCATCCTTGTTGCTGATGCAGCGCTGATCTCC
>JAJTBL010000229.1 GCA_021286925.1 Spirochaetia bacterium
CAAGCCCCATATTCACGCCGCGAATAAAAAGATCGCGCCAAGCACCGTCTTTGCCAAGTACCTGGAAGCCCTTGCCGAAAGCACGGACTGTGACTTCAGGCTCCTTGTTTTCCTCTGCTATGGACAGACGCGCAATCTTAGCGGCTTGTATATCCGCGAGAATCTTGTGCATCAGCGGAACATAGGCATTCCAGTAAAAATAAACGTTGGAATCGACCGAATCATCCACCAGCAGCTTTTTAATCCACTGTATGCCCCATATCGAATGGGATGTTTTAGCAAAATTCAAGTCGGCAAAATCACCGGCAAAATACCAGCCGGTGTATTGCGGGTTTTTATATCGAATAACTGCTGGGAAAACGGGCGACAGCCCCATCTTTTCAAGGCGTTCTTTACCCCGTTCGGTAACATCAAAATGATAGTCCGCGACCGTCTCGATGGAAGAATCGGGGATAACCCACTCAAACCAGTACCGGTATGATATTTCCTTTCGGGACTTCAGAAGTTCCGCCCATTCATCTCTGTATTTGAATTTCAGCCCCTTTGGCCCGACATCCTCTTCCATGGTAAAGACCTGCACTTCATCCGAATCGGAAATCAGCACAAAACCTCTGCCGTAATATTTCCACTCCTTTTTATTCTGCTCCTCCCAGTTCGCGACAACCCATCGGGGGACTTCTTGCCCCTGCGTCAGGTTTTCAAAATACTTGCCGATCCAGCCCGACCATTGTACGCCAAGCAGCCGCCCGAGGTTTCTCCGGTCAAATGCGTTGGTCGGCGACGCGGCGGTGTTGAACTCTGCAATAAAGGTATTCCCCGCTCCAAGATTTTTCTTGATCACTTCATTGTCATTGGAATTCAGCCCGCCATAGATTTTCGGAGAAATTTCCCCGGAAAGCCGCCGCTGCATGTAATCATCTTTATAGACACCGTAGGTGTCCGCAATATAAATGAGATCCGGGCGAGGTCCGCTGGGAGGCAGCGGGCTTTCCCGCCATTCGTTCTTGCCGTATGGATAAAATCCGAAATAGTCAGACTTTTCGTCATACAGTTTTCGGGAACCCGGTTTGGCTATTTTTTCGTTTTTCAAAACCCAGAAAAGCCCCTGATGCTCACGATAGTCAGGATAGGGGACAGTCTTGTCGACAACCCACACATTCATCGGGCGGAAAGGAAGTATCTGCCAGACAACAAAGGGCGCAAGAAAAAGCAATGCAGCCGCTATGGTGACAGCAAGCAATAAAACTGAAAGAATCATCAGCCGCGAATGTTCACGGACATTTTTTATCAGCATAGCTTATCCTTTTTTCTGTTCTGCAGGCGGCTGAGCAGGTTTTGCGGCGGCACCCGCGGCAGGACCAAAGCCCTTGCGCTCCATTTTACCCCAGCCTGTAGGCTTTTTCATGGCATTCAAGAACCCCAGAACCCGCCACAGCGAGAAGATCTGCCGGGGACCGAAGTTTTCTATGAACGCTATCAAAAGCATTTTGAGCGTGTCGCGGTAGTTGAAATAGTACAGCTGACGTTCAGCGATCAGCACCGATCCCATGGAAATGAGAATCCCCATAAAAATTGAAGAGACAAACAGAAGCAGCGCCAGTTTTGTACTGATGAGACCGAAAATCGCGGCAAGGCCTACCATGATGTAGCCCTGAATTTCAAAAAGCGGTCCGATCATCTCGAATATCAGATAATATGGCATCCCCAAGAGCCCCATTTTCCCATAGGAAGGGTTGAAAATTACTTTTCTATGGAAAAAGATAATATCAATCAGTCCCCGATGCCAGCGATCCCGCTGCCGCTTCAGCGTTTTCATATCCTCGGGGACCTCGGTCCAGCAATTGGCATTGTAGGCGTAGCCGATTCTATATTTGAGCTTCTTTTCCCGCATAAGTCGGGAAATCCGCACCACGAGCTCCATATCTTCACCGACAGTGTCCTTCTGGTAGCGCTCGGAGCTGGTCAGATACCCGCCGATGCCGATAATCCGCTCCCGCCTGAACAACCCAAAGGCGCCTGAAATGATAAGCAGGGAGTTGATCTGCGCCCAGCCAAGGCGCCCGCACATGAAAGCCCGCAGATATTCGATGGTCTGCAGTTTAGCCAAATTGTTCTTTGCCAGTCCGATGCTCATCAGCTTTCCGCGGTCCACCTCACAGCCATTGATTGGGAATACGTTTCCGCCCATGGCGGGAGTTTCGATGCCCTGGTCCAGCGAGAGCGCGGCAACCTTCAGCAGCGAATCCGGCTCAAGCAGTGAATCCGCGTCAATCCCGCAAAAGTACTCTTTGGATGCAATATTGATGCCTGCATTCAGTGAGTCAGCCTTTCCACCGTTTTCCTTGTCCACGACAATCAGGCGCGGCAAAAGGGGATTTGTGTAAATAGCGCGGACTGTCTTTGTTTTCAGCCTCTGCTGAAAATGGTATTCAGTTCGTTTTAAATCATAATACGTGATGAGGGTGTTCAGCGTATTGTCCCGCGAGCCGTCATTGACAATAACCAGCTCATAATCCGGATATTTCAAGTTGAGCAGGGAATTGGCGCTTTCAATGATCGTTTTTTCTTCGTTATACGCTGGCGCGACGATTGAAACGGAAGGCAGCATACGCGGTTTAAACAGCATGGACATAGTCTTGAGATTCCACAGCCGCGTCGCAGTTCTTACCTGTATGGCGGAGAGAATCAGCAAAATTATGTAAATAATATTGACGGTCATGGAATACCATGCAAAGTCATAATTGAAATCGACAACAAAAGTCTTGAGCTGAGCAATAAAAGGTATGGACCAGATCCGGTCGCTGTATCGGACAATATAGAGAAAGGGGAAAAAAGCCAGGGCGAAAAATAGAATGACATACAAACCCCTGACCATTTTCCAATCCATTTTTTCCTGCCGTTTGACGACAGGAGGAACCTGCCTGGCAATCGCAAGCTTTTCAAGGATTCTATCCGGAAGATACAAACCGCATTCACGGGCGAGCGCTTCATTCTGATCAATGGCCTCACGGATTATTTTAAGTACCGCGTTTTCTATTTCGATATCTTTATTGATTTTGGGGAACTCGATGATTTGCGAGAATTTTCCGAGGCTGATGGCCTCGCGGATGATTGATTCGTACCGTTCACGGTCCTTTCCGCCCAATTTATAGATAAAATATTCAATCCGGCCTGCGAGAACTTCAGCCAATTGCTGTTTGAGTCTCTTATCCTCAGTGGTGAAAAACTCATCGACAACAGGCGGGATAAGGCGTGCATGAGCGCTCAAAATCATCGACAAGCCCTGGCGCGCGGATAGACTGACTTCATCATCGGATAGATAGTTGATGAGCTGGCGCACGTTTTCTTCTTTATTGTTGTTTGCCAGCGATTTGACGGCAATATTTCTGATTTCACGGTCAGAAAATTCGAGATAGAAAGCATCATTGAGAACTTCCGGATAATAATGAGCCAGCGTGTCGGCAGCCTTTACCATCAGGCGATGATGATTGAACGC
>JAJTBL010000230.1 GCA_021286925.1 Spirochaetia bacterium
TGCTTGAGGGGCTTGAGGGTTTTTTCAGGGTGGACAGCTTTTCGGTCTGGCACCTGGTGCTTCTTACAACCGCGGTGTTTTTACCGTCAACCCTTTACGCGTATCGGTATTTTGAAAAAGGCGCATCGATAGATCTGAGCTATGCAAAGCGCTTCGGGCTACTCTGGCTTGGTGCGCTTGCGGCGATGAGTCTGGCGCTGGTCACGGGAAATATCGGTATCATGTGGGTGGCGATCGAGGCTTCGACGCTCTTTACTGCATTTTTGATTTTCAGGAATGGCAATGCCGCATCCGTCGAAGCAATGTGGAAATACATCATGATGTGCTCGGTCGGCGTAGCACTTGCCTTTATCGGCACACTGCTGATGGCCGCGGCCGGTCAGCAGGCTGGACTTGAGGGCGGGGAAAACCTGCTGATCCATAAAATCTATGAAGTCCGCGCCTTGCTTAAACCGAATCTAGCGTTGACCGCTTTTATTTTTATACTGATTGGCTATGGGACGAAGGCGGGGCTGGCCCCCATGCATAACTGGCTGCCGGACGCCCACAGCCAGGCGCCTGGTCCAGTATCGGCCATGTTTTCAGGATTCCTTCTCAATACCGCTCTGTATTGTATCCTTCGGTTTCTTCCCATTGTCGCTGATGAACAGGTGGCAGGCGTGAAGGCACAAGTTCTGCTGATGGTTTTCGCTATCCTTTCCATTGTGATTGCCTCCATCTTTATTTTTTTCCAGAAAGATGCAAAGCGGATGCTGGCGTACTGCTCAGTGGAGCATATGGGAATCATCGCCTTTGCGTATTCGCTGGGCCCGATTGGAGCAGCGGCGGGATTGTTTCATACGCTCAACCATTCCTTGGCCAAGACAGCGAGCTTTTTCAGCGCAGCCAGCCTGGGCAAAAAACTGCATACCAACGCGCTTTCCGCGTTTACCGGCGCTCTGAGGCAGTATCCATTATATGCGCTCGGATTCGCGGGCAGTATGCTTGCCCTGATTGGCGTTGCGCCTTTTTCGATTTTTATCAGCGAATTTATGCTCGTATCAGCGGCAGCGGAAGCAAGCCAATATCTGGCGCTTGGATTATTCCTTGCCGCGACCAGTGTTGTCTTTCTCGTCATGCTGAAGCATTCGATAGCCATTGTCTGGGGAAAGTCGCAGGCTGTCGAGACACAGCATCGGATAACTCTGAAATCAGCCGGAATTGAAAGCCTCATCATCTTGCTTCCTCTGCTGATTCTGGCAGTGCTCGGAATCTGGAAACCTCTTTATCTGTCCAGATTCATGGAAATGGCTTCTTCGGCATTGTGGAGTATGAAATGAATACGATACGGAATGGTGAAACCATACGGCTCAGCGAAATTCCATCGCTCAATTTCAGCGAGTTTGCCGATACCATGGCTGAAGCATGCAGCACAGGGAAAACGCTTTTCTCCCTATCCGCGGTCCGGGGCGAAAATTCTGATTTCCTGCTGTTTGGGGTTCTGGGAAACCCTGCCGAGGGGACGATTGAAATCCTTTCAACCGTCATCGGCTCTGCATATCCAAGCCTTACGCCTCGGGTGCCTCAGGCTCATCTTTTTGAACGTGAACTCCATGAAATCCATGGCATACTGCCTGAAGGGCATCCCTGGCTGAAGCCTGTCAGAGACATTGGCTCATATCAATTTTACAAATTTGAGGGCGGCCAGAGCCATGAAGTCGCCGTCGGACCGGTGCACGCCGGCGTCATAGAGCCGGGCCATTTCCGATTCCAATGTTATGGGGAAAAGGTCGAACATCTCGAGATCGCTTTAGGGTATCAGCACCGCGGCATAGAAAAGGCACTTCCGGGCGGGCCGGGAATCAAGACGCTTCACCTTATGGAAACCGCGGCCGGCGATACAACGATCGGCCACACCCAGGCTTACTGTGTCAATGTGGAAGCGCTGGCAGGCATCCAGGTAAGCGCCCGGGCTGAAGCGATACGAGGCATAGCGCTGGAACTCGAAAGAATGGCAAATCACATTGGGGATCTGGGCGCGCTTGCAGGAGACGTCGGCTATCTGCCGACAAAATCCTTTTGCGGAAGACTGCGGGGAGATGTCCTCAATCTTACCGCTGAGCTGTGCGGCAACCGCTTCGGACGGGGCATCGTAGTGCCGGGCGGCGTTGGATTCGATATCGATGAAGCCATGGCAGAACGAATTGCTAAAAAACTCAAAGCGATCCTAAAAGACACCGATGAGGCTGTCTTACTGCTGTGGGATTCACCATCGGTGCTGGCCCGTTTTGAGCACACCGGCATGCTGACCGAGGAAATCGCCCGCAGTCTGGGACTTACGGGACCTTGCGCTCGTGCTTGCGGTATTGAAGAGGATGTCCGGGCTGATTTTCCGTTTGGTCTGTACAAATACATGGCCATTCCAGTTTCTTCATTTAATACCGGGGATGTTTATGCCCGTGCGATGGTCAGAATGCTGGAATATCAGCGATCGGGCAAGGCTGTTCTTGAACTGCTGGAATCTCTGCCCAACGGCGCAGCGCTTAACCCCTCACCGCTGAGATTGGCTCCGGATTCAATGGCTGTTTCGCTGGTGGAAGGCTGGCGGGGAGCCATCTGCCACATCGCGATGACTGGCGCGGATGGCAAGTTCACGGCGTATAAAATTGTGGATCCTTCATTCCATAACTGGCAGGGACTTTCCTATGCTCTGCGGGGACAGCAGATTTCTGATTTTCCGCTGTGCAATAAAAGCTTCAATCTGTCGTACTGCGGTTTTGATTTATAGGAGTGAATCATGATAAAAGCGATACGCGCCCGGGCAGGTCAAGGATACCGGACAAACCAATTTCCCGAAGAGGATCCTTTACTCCCTAATCGATATCCTGGTGTACCCGTTCTCCATCAAGAGCTCTGCTCTTCATGCGGCTCCTGCGCGGCTGTTTGCCCTACCCAGGCGATCACGGTTCAGAACAAGACTCCCCGCATTACCATGGATCTTGGCCGGTGCATTTTCTGCCGGCAGTGTGAAGCCGCCTGCAATGACCACGCTATCAGCTTTTCGGGCTCGTTCAAAATGGGTTCCAGAACACGGAATGGCCTCATCGTAGCGGACCAAAGCCTGGAAGAAATCCAGAAAATCGAAGCGCTAGAGGAAAAAATGCTGAAAATTTTCGGCAGGGCGATGAAAATCCGCCAGGTCAGCGCCGGCGGATGTAATGCCTGTGAAGCCGATATCAATGTTTTGGAAACCGTTGGATTCGATTTGAGCCGTTTTGGCATCAGCGTCACAGCTTCGCCCCGGCATGCCGATGCGCTTTTGATAACGGGTCCTGTGAGCAAAAACATGGAGCTGGCACTGAAAAAAACCTGGGAAGCGATGCCTGAACCAAAACTGATAGTCGCCGTCGGCGCATGTGCCATATCGGGCGGAATTTTCCGGGGAATGCCGGATGTCTGCGATGGGGCTGAAGGTATCCTCCCTATCGATTTA
Organism: Spirochaetia bacterium; assembly: GCA_021286925.1. Taxonomy (GTDB): domain Bacteria; phylum Spirochaetota; class Spirochaetia; order Treponematales; family Rectinemataceae; genus JAJTBL01. The sequence continues at coordinate 3,473 of JAJTBL010000230.1, forward strand.
TACATCCCG
>JAJTBL010000231.1 GCA_021286925.1 Spirochaetia bacterium
CATCCAGCGCGATGAGCACGAGCACGGCATCAACACCATTAAAAGAAGTACCCGACATAATGCCAATCAGCCGGTGTTCTTTCCGCTCCGCGTAATGTGCCAATCGCCGCATCGAACTGTCTTCCATCATTCTTTTCACTCCAGCCGCCCGCTACTGATAAAAATTAATTACAGGCATTATATATCACTGTGAATATTTTTCAATGCAGAAATACCTCAAATTCTTCCCTTTTTTCAGCGGAAAAAGTATCTTATTTTCATGTGTAATGCAAAAAATCCTTTATCCCTCTTTATAGTGTCTTTCACTATGGTACTCTTTGCAACATCCTGCGCAACGACCGGATCCGATTCTTCTTCCGCTCCGGCAATGACATCATTCGGCTCATGGAACGGCAGTCTGACTGCCGCGACTAAATTCGGTCTTGTAGCCGGGAAAATTGACCAGAAAAATACCTACGCCTGGCTCGGCATCCCCTACGCCGCGCCTCCCGTCGGCGACCTGCGATGGAAAGCACCGCAGGACCCTGAACCATGGCAAGGCGTTCGTGCTGCCACAAAATTCGGTCCCAAGGCAGTGCAGGCTGCAGCCCTGCTCGGCTGGACGCAGGGGTCGGAGGATTCCTTGTACTTGAATATCTGGCGCCCCGCGACGACCGAAAGCAATCTGCCCGTCTATGTCTGGATTCATGGCGGCGGTAACTCGAGCGGTTCAGCGGATGCCTCACCCTCATACCAGGGATTCAACCTCGCAGCCAATGCGAACGCCGTCTTCGTCTCCATCAATTACCGGCTCGGGCTTTTCGGATGGTTCAATCATCCGGCGCTGAAAACTGGTACGGATCCAGAAACCGATTCCGGAAATTTCGGCACGCTGGATATTATCAAGGCTCTGCGATGGGTCAATGAGAATATCGCGTCATTCGGCGGCAATCCTGCCATGGTAACGGTCGGCGGAGAATCAGCCGGCGCGTTCAACATTCTCACCCTCCTGATGGCTCCGTCGGCGCAGGGGCTTTTCCAGCGCGCCATTGTGGAAAGCGGCTACCGAACTTCCACAACTCCTGCGCAAGCTGAGGCTTTCGCCACTGACATTACCAAAAAGCTCCTAATCAAGGAAGGCAAAGCCGAAAACGATACGGACGCCGAAAAACTCCTCAGCTCCATGTCCAAGGCCGAATTGGCCGGGTGGCTGCGTTCGATTTCCGCGAAAAAGCTCATGTCGGTTATCAAGGCAGGCAATTCAGGCATGCTGCCCTTCCCGTATCCTGTTTTTGATGGTCAGGTGCTTCCGTCTGAAGGTTTTGCAGCCCTCGCCGACAGCTCGAAAATTGCAGCCGTGCCGCTCATCATCGGCACTAATAAGGAAGAAACGAAAATATTCCAGTGGCTGGGCGGCCAGAAATCCTCTGATCCGTTGTATCAGCCGCTGGCTGAGCTCACCAGCGCGCGATGGAAGGCTGACGGTGCTGATTCAATCGCCGACGCCCTGGTCAGCGCGGTTCCGGATTATCCGGTTTATGTCTATCGATTCGATTGGGGAGCCCCTGATTCGGCGGGGAAAAGCGTCATGCCCGGCAAGCTGGGTGCGATGTTTGGCGCCTTCCACTCGCTGGAGATTCCATTTTTCCTCGGCTCGGATACAGTCCTCGGGAAAGCGGTTCCCATCAAATTCTTTACCAAAGCGAATGAAGCCGGGCGGACAGCGCTTCAAGCCCAGATGGGGCAGTATCTCGCAAACCTCATCCATACCGGTAATCCAAACCAGGCTGGAACTCAGGCTTCGAATGCCAGCAGCTCCAGCCTGCCCTTCTGGGAGCAATGGAATGCGGCTGAGCAGAATCCTGCATTCATGGTCTTCGACGCCAGCCTTACACAATCCAAAACCCGCCTCGAATATGGCCGGACGACGCGAGAAAGCGTCCGCGCAAGGCTCGAGACCGAGTTCCAGGAACCGCTTAAAAGCCGTTTGCTCGCGGCCTACAGCAAAGAGTAGGAAAAACGTGCCAGTCGTTCCTGATACCTTGCCGTTCCAGGAAGCTGTCGCAGACTACCGGTTTTTATTGGACCGAGGCTATCCGGTGACGGCAAGTCTGAAACTCGTCGGAGACCGGTATCGCCTTGATAAACCTGAACGAATGATCCTCTTCCGCGGGGTTCTTGATTCCGCAGCATCGAGCCAGAATAGTAAAAGGCTCCTTCAGAATTTGCCGGAAGGAGCCGACCTCTCCATTGATGGCTATAATATTCTTTTTACCATAATAAATTACTTGCGCGGCGCCCCTGTCTTTGTCTCCACTGACGGCTTCGTCCGGGACGCAGGCGGCGCTCACGGGCGGATCAGCGATGAAGCGCAGTTCCTGGCAACAATCAGCGTCATAACCAGCACACTTGCCATGCTCAAGCCGCTTCATGTCGAATTTTTCCTCGACGCGCCGGTTTCGGGCAGTTACCGTCACGCGGAACAAATCCGCGCCGCCATGCAGAGCTCCGATTTTCCCAGCCAAGTCGATGTGGTAAAAAGCGCCGATCAATGGCTTATCGCCAGCGCATCATCCATCCTCGCAACATCCGATTCCGCCATTCTGGCCAGAGCGGGCAAGCCCGTCTTTGACCTGGCCCGCCATGTCCTGGAATCGCGCTATGGTGCCAAGCTCCCTGTGCTTTCGTCCTAGCACGGCGGATGCCATATACGGGCATCAGCCCAGCGGAAGAATTTTGACAATTTTTAGGAATGTACTGCCAGCGCTGGCTCCTCGATCCTTATTCTCTGCAGCCAGCCGTGCAAGTTCAGCCGGATCGGTAATGAGTTCAGCAATAATTCGTGCGCCCTTGTTCCGCTCAAACTTGTCAGCCGCGGACGCGGTATAAAGGTAGACGGTACTATTATTTACTATTTTTATTTTTTTTAACCACAGCGCAGCCTTGCAGTCAATCCAATTCTGAATTAAACTATTATTGATTTGTAAAAATCGATTCAATAGGAGGAAAGTATGAAAAAATCGGTTCTGTTGGTTCTCCTGCTAGCAGTCGCATTCAGCTTTGCCGCTGCTGAAGGCACGGTCGGCGACCCACACGCGAGTGTCGGCGACCTTATGGTCAGTGCAGGCGCCAACATTGGATGGGGCAGTTTCGGTGTCGGCGGAGGAGCAGAATATATCTTTGCCCGCTGGGACATTCCTGGATTTGCGCCGCTTACTTTTGGCGGTGCGGCAAAAGCGGGCCTTTATTTCGGTTCCAGCATCCATATCGATTTAGCTGCGCTTGGAACTATCCATTTCGGGCTGAAAACCTTTGAAAGCCTGCCGGATTTCCTGAAAAATCTGGACTGGTACTACGGGCTGGGCATTGGGTTTGGAATCGGAACATCAGCCGGACTGGGATTTTCCACAGGAAGCGGCATCAGCTACTATCTCAATGACAAGCTCGCCCTTAATGCGGATTATTTCTATACCGAC
>JAJTBL010000232.1 GCA_021286925.1 Spirochaetia bacterium
CGAATTGTGAAGAGCGAACAGAAACTAGCATATTTTCAGTGTGGGGGTCAAGAGTTTTGGAAAAGCAAAAGACTGGAATCGTTACGCTCGGGCACCTGCTCATAGACCACATTACGCTAGTTCAGACCAAATTCATCGAAAACCTTGGCCTTGAGCGGCCGGTGTACCACACCAATTCAGCAGAACTGCGAAAAATTCTGACAGCTCTTCAAAATGCACCGGCAGAGATGCTGATAAGCCATACGAAAAGCCTTGGCGGAGGGGTTGCAATTTGCGCAAAAACCCTTGCCTCCCTGGGAATCAGGACAACGCTTTTAGGCAGTGTCGGAACCGATGATGATGCTGATTTCCTCCGCCATGCTCTGGATGAATATGGAATTTTGCATGAGTTGGGGACTTCCAATAAAGCGACCGGGGTTTTTTGTTCCATGCAGACAGAGAGCAATGCAAAGTGGCTTGTTGTCAGCCCCGAAGCTGCGCGGGATGTCCGCGGTATGGTGATAGATGAAAAACTATGGTCTAACAATGAGATTCTCTACATAGATGGTCTTTTAATCGATGATGTCCAATGGCTTTCGTCCATCGCGGATTCAGCGCTGCGCCATGGCCTGATTCTTGCGATGGATGTTTCTACCGCTGATAATGCCCGCTTCAACCGGGAAATTCTTATCAGTTTTGCTGAAAAATATTGCCCCTATGTGTTTGCGAATGAAAGGGAATACTCGGTGCTGAAATTGACCAGTCAACAACTGGCTTCGTCTAAAGTTCATTGGATCGTGAAGCGCGGTCCAAAAGGTGCCACGGCAATTTTTCAGAACAAGGTAGAGCATGCAAGCAGTTATAATGTCACGAAGATTGTTGATGAAACCTGCGCCGGCGATGCCTTTGCCGGAGGATTCCTCTACGGGCTTATGATGGGACTGCCTGTCAGGCATTGCCTCAGCCTGGGCAACAGCGCGGGGAGCTTGGCTGTGATGAGCTGCGGCAGTCTTTTCGAACAATCAGCCATGCGAAAAACCTTACTGACAGCGCTTGATCGACTGCTTCTCTGAAGTATCTCTGCAGTACTTTTACATCCATACTTGCCTGTTTTGCTAAAAATTCTTAGATTTTATACTGCGATTATCGCCAATCAATCAATAAAACCATTGTGGAGTCATCATGGCTGAAAATGAAATAATCCCGATAGATCAGGTTCTTCCCAATAAACTGCCGATAATTACCCTCATCGGCAGACCGATTTTCCCTGGTATCTTTACCCCCATCATGATCGCCAATCAACCGGACATTCTCGTCGTGGAACAGGCGATGTCGGCTGACGGCATGGTCGGGCTGGTGCTGGCGCAGGATGAAAACACTCCGCTTGACTCAACCAATCTCTATCAGGTTGGAACGGTCGCCAAAATCGTCAAACGCATCAATCTGCCCGACGGCGGCATCAACATTTTCATTTCGACCCTTAAACGCTTTAAAATCAAAAAATTCCTCTCCAAAGAGGTGCCGATTGTAGCGGCTGTCGCCTATCTGGATGACTATAACGATGATTCGGACGAAATAAAGGCGCTGACCCGCGCGCTGCTCGGGGAGATGAAGCAGATATCCGAAAACAACCCCCTGTTTTCGGAAGAGATGCGGCTCAACATGATCAATATCGATCACCCTGGAAAAATTGCGGACTTTATTGCGAGCATTCTCAATATCGATAAAAAAGAACAGCAGAAAGTCCTGGAAACCCTCGATGTCCATGAGCGGATGGAGCGTGTGCTCATTTTCATCAAGAAGGAGCAGGAACTGCTCAGGATTCAGAAAAAGGTCCAAGCTGAAATCAACGAAAAGATCGAAAAAAGCCAGCGGGAGTACTTCCTCAAAGAAGAATTAAAGGCAATCAAGCAGGAGCTGGGGCTTCCTTCCGACGCGAAAAGCTCTGACGTGCAGAAATTCAGGGCAAAAATCGATAGCTTCCAGTTTGAGGGCGAAACGAAAGAGCTTGTCGAGCAGGAGCTGGAGAAGTTCAGCCTGATGGATCCCTCTTCGAGTGAGTACATGGTTACCAGAAACTGGCTGGAGCTTGTCTGTTCTCTGCCCTGGAACAGCCCGCTGTCCAATGATTTCGACATGAAAGCCGCGCAGGAGATTCTTGAGGCCGATCATTATGGGCTCAAGGATGTCAAAGAGCGTATTATCGAGTATCTGGCGGTGCGAAAGCTCAAGAAAGATTCCAAAGGCTCGATTCTTTGCCTGGTCGGCCCCCCGGGAGTTGGAAAAACGTCTGTCGGCAGGTCGATTGCCAAGGCGATGGGCAAGGAATTTTTCCGGTTTACGGTTGGCGGAATGCGCGATGAGGCGGAAATCAAGGGGCACCGGCGGACTTATGTCGGCGCCTTACCCGGCAAGATCATCCAAGGACTCAAAATTGTCAAAAAGCGCGATCCTGTTTTCATGATTGATGAAATCGACAAAATGGGCGTTTCCTATCAGGGCGACCCGTCAAGCGCGCTTTTGGAAGCGCTCGATCCCGAACAGAACTTCAGTTTCCGGGATCATTACCTCGATCTGCCGTTCGATATTTCGAACATATTTTTCATTGTTACCGCGAATACCCTGGACACCATCCCGAGACCCTTGCTCGACCGCATGGAAATCATCCAGATTCCGGGCTATGTGGATTCCGAAAAGCTGGAAATCGCCCGGCATTATCTGATTCCCAAGAGCCTTGAAAAGAATGGTCTCAAGAAAGCCGATGTCCGCTATACCCGGGACGCGCTGGTGTTTATCGCCGAATCCTATGCGCGGGAAGCTGGCGTGCGGAATTTCGAAAAATATCTCGACAAGATACATCGAAAAATCGCGAAATCCATCGTGCTTGAAGAAACCAAAGACAAGAAGGCTGTCATCGACAAGGCCGCCGTCCAGAAATATCTTGGCAAACCGATTTTCCGTGATGATGACATCAAGAAAGCGACACGCCCGGGCATGGCGGTGGGCCTGGCCTGGACAAGCATGGGAGGCGACACCTTAATTATCGAGGCTGTGGCCAACCCGGGCAAAGAAGGCTTCAAGCTGACTGGCCAGATGGGCTCCGTGATGCAGGAATCGGCGAGCATTGCCTATACCTTTGTCCGCAGTATCGCCGCGCAAAAGTTCGGTATCGGTGCGGACTATTTTGAGAGCAGGCAGATCCATCTCCATATTCCGGAAGGCGCGACGCCGAAAGACGGACCTTCTGCGGGCATAACCATGGCGACCGCTCTGCTGTCACTCGTTACCAAGAAAAAAATCAAGGATCGTCTGGCGATGACGGGCGAGCTGTCCCTGACCGGGCAGGTTCTGCCGATTGGCGGGCTCAAGGAAAAAACCGTCGCAGCGAGACGGAATAAGATTAAAGACATCATTATCCCCGCAGCCAATCAGAATGACCTCGATGAAATACCCGAGCATATCAAAAAAGGCATA
>JAJTBL010000233.1 GCA_021286925.1 Spirochaetia bacterium
AGCGGCCGGCAAAAAGTACGCCCGGCAACGCTGCAATTTGGATAAATGACAGAAAGGTTCCTGTTCTATCCGCGGTCCAGGCAAGTTTTGTTGTGAGAATAATAGTCAGAAAAGGGAAAACGAAATTTCCTGCCGCGATGACAAGGCGGACGGCAAAGAGCGCCCATATTGAGCGCGGCAGTGAACGATATTCCTCTAACGGCGAGATGCCTGATTTCATAGCCGTTTATAATTCGAGCGGACGGCGGTTATCTGCCAGTCGCTGGGCAAGATACTCCCGGTCCAGCCCCAGCTTGTTGACAATGAAAATCACCTGCTCACTGGAAAGCAGGTTTTGCTCGGCGTAGAGATAAACAAGAGCCCGCTCGGCAATGCAGGGGACAAGCAGGGCATTCATGGGCACGGGACAGGGTTCTTCACAGGCGATATATCGTTTTACCATGGAAGCATAGAGCCGGGAAGCTTCTATGTTGCCTGCCAGAGCGTTGAGTTCGTTGAGAAGCGGTGCGATGTTGCCCCGCGCAGCCTGTTCGCCCAGCGGCTTCAGGGTGAAAAACGTGTATTCTTTGCCGGGCAGATAGTGATGCGTGTCACAGCGGGTGCAATAATTGGGTTCCCTTCCGTCTGTTTTCGTCCTGTCTCCGCCGATGATGATAAGGGGGTCGAAATACAGGGCAGGGCATTCCTTGCCATCTATCAGGTAATAGCGATAGGTATAGAGCGAATCCAGAAGACAATCTTCATGTTCGCAATATGCTGTCAGCGGGAATACGTCGGTTGCGTTTTCCAGCAGCAGCCGGGCGGTCTGGTTAAAGATTTCTCGCCGGAAATTGAGCACCAGGGTGGGGCAGATAAAGGTAACACCTCTGCTTTCGGACTCTTCCGCCATGAGATATGCGATTCGCTCATCGAAAAAAGCGGTTTCATCGACAATCCAAGTGCCTGCCGAAGGATTTTCGGCCAGCAGGACTTCCAGTGCGAAAGAATCCCGTGCCGAGCCGATATGATCCCCGCATCGCTCATAACCGCCTCTGAAAGCGAGGGCGTCTTCCGGGTAATCCGGAAACCTCGTCTTGTCCAAGCTCGCCCTAACAACAAAGACTTCCCGGCGATCGACTCCCTTGGTTGTCGTCAGATTGCCCGCCTTGCCGTTCTTTCTGAGCGCGACTTTGCTATCTCGCCAGACGCGGGCAGTGAATTCGGTCTTTCCGGAACCCATAGGACCAATGACGAGGATTCGTCTGCCCGGTGTTATGAAATCATGATGTGAATAGGAGGCATGTACTTTGAGCAAGGGGAAGCCCAGGTTTTTGAGAAGCTGACCTGTATCACTGGTGTCGTATCCGCGCATGATGTTCCTTTCGTCACTGTATGATCAAATATCTTTTGAATGAGTATGATTGCTGCTCCGGGCGATATTCGGCTGAATGCTGGGGGTCCCGAACTTGAAATATTTGTAGGGGTGGATATCCAGCGCATTCTGATACCAGCCTTCGATATAGTCTATGTCGATGACGGAGACCCCAAAGCCATGATAAATGGGAAGCACCGCAGCCTGCTGAAGCAGGATGGTTTCAGCAGCAGCCAGAAGGTTCATCCGTTCAGTGCCTTCCGCGCCGTAGGATTTCGCAAGGCTCTCTGAAAACTCAGCACTGGCATATCCTGCGTCATTGAGGGGCGAATTTTCAGTCCACATCTGCAAAAAGGCTTCGGGGTCGGCAAAGTCGCCAATCCAGGTGGTATGGGCTAAAGTCATTTCCGGCGTATTTTTCATTTCGGCTATCGCGGAATAGTATTCAGCGGGGTGAAGTGACAGCCCTTGTACCGTGAGGCCTGGAAGCGCTTCCCATGCTGATTTGAAAAGCGAAACAATCCGCCGGTTTTCCTTGCTGTCTGCATAAAAAATCTGAATTGCCGGCAGCCCTTTGCCTTCAGGATACCCCGCTTCAGCCAGAAGCTGCATGGCTTCAGTCTTGTTGCTGGTTTCGATTCCCTTCGCCTTGCTGTACCCGGGAAGCGGCAGCACGAGTGTTGTTGCCGGTACCGAATAAACTTCTTTGCTTCGAATAGTATTCCACGGCAAGAGCAGAGCGAGCGCTCTTCGAACCTTCGGATCGCTCCACGGCTTAACTGAACAGTTGAAGAACCAGTAATTCGTGCTGAAGACTGGATTTACCTGAATAGCTTCTTCCATCAGGATAGAATCGTAATCGCCGATGCCGAAGAGCCAGTGGGCGTTTCCATTGTTGAACATGGTGCTGGCGATGGCGTCATCTTCAGAAAAAAGCATTTTCATGCGTTCAATCGAAACCGAATCCTTGTCCCAGTACGATTCATTTTTGACAAGCACAATTTCATCTTCGGAAAACTTTTCAAACCGGTACGGACCGTTGACCGGAAAGGGAATGCTTTTCGAAAAATTATCGTTCGCAAGCATCGACGGATGGATCGGCGCAAAAGCGTGATGGCAGAGAAGCCGGGTAAAATAAGCTGCGGGGCGCTTCAGCCGCACAACAAGGGTTTTCATGCTGACCGCTTCGATGTTCACATGAGCTGGATTGGTATCCTTGCCGGTCCGGAATTCTTCCGCTCCTTCAATGATATCGAAGAATGTCGCGTAATCCGCGTTCAGTTTCAGCATCCGCATCCATGAATCGCGGAAATCGCTGGCAGTGAGCGGACTTCCGTCTGACCAGACTGCGCTGTTTTTTATGACAAAAATATAGGTCAAGCCATCCTTGGATTTGGACCATGTTGCAACCGCGGCGTTCACAGGTTCAAGCGTGGCTGGATCATAGCTGAACAATCCTTCATAAATGGCGGTAAACAGCTGGGCTTCCGAAGAAAAAATAGCTTTATGGGGGTCGAATTCAGGGATGGAGGTGCCGTATACTGTTACAAACTCATTGGTAGTTTCCGATTGGCCGAATACAAAAGCGGGAACAAGAAGCATCAGGGGCAGCAACAGGGTTGCTGCAGCAATATATCTGGTTTTCATTGCTTCAAGTATGCGATAAATTTTAAAGGAAGGCAACAGTCATGGGATTGGCTCAGGAGTTTGAAAAAGAAATTCTTGTCATGGGAGTGCTTGCCAGTGATTCCGCGATTGAACAGCAAGCGCTGGAAGCGGCACAGTCTGCTTTTGGTCCGATAGATGCAATGACCGAGCACGAGATTTTCACCTGGACTGACTACTATAATCTTGAAATGGGCCAGCCAATAGGCCGTTTTTTCCTTTGTTTCCAAAACCGAGTTGCGCCTGATCGCCTTGCTGAAATCAAGCTTCTGACGAATGAAATCGAAATGAGCTATGCTATTGACGGAAAGCGGAAAATCAACCTTGATCCCGGACTTTTAGCGCCGGGACGGTTCTGCCTCGCCACAACCAAGGACCGTGCGCATAGAATTCCTCTCAGAGATGGCATTTTCGCCG
>JAJTBL010000234.1 GCA_021286925.1 Spirochaetia bacterium
TCCACATTATCGCCAAAAATAGCCAGAAACAGCATATTGCCGATGATGTGGCCGAATCCCGCATGGGTAAACTGACTGGTCAGAATCGTGAGAAGCCGTCTTCCCGCCGCGATTTCAGAAGGGAAGGCTGCCAGCGCCAGCGTCGCGTTCTCGTTACTGCCGAAACCCTGAATGAAAATAAAAACCGCCACATTGATGGCAATCAAAACCCAGGTAACCGGAGCCGGCCCGCGCCGCAGGGAGTTGTCATCGCCTATCGGGATCATCGATTTCTCCTTTTCGCTTTTTCGTTCATTATTCGTCCCTTGTAAATATAGAATAAAACGAGGCATAAGGCTATGGAAAAATTCATGATGAATTATCCCATAATTGCCATGGTCTTCTGAATCGGTTTCATCTGCATATTCCGCATATCGGTACGGCACATGCGGTTGAATCCCCATTGTCTTCCATGGTATGAAGATAGGACATGATAAAAGCATTGATGTTCGATCTGGACAACACATTATATTCGGAACATACGGGACTTGAAATCGGGGTGCTGAAACGGATCAATGCCTTTGTGGCAGAATACCTCGGCATCGATACGGATGAGGCGGTCCGGCAGCGGCGCGAGGGGGTCAAGCATTACGGGACGACCCTCGAATGGCTTATGAAAGAAAAGGGCTTTTCCGATGTCGAGCGGTATTTTTCGTTTGTTCATCCTGACAATGAAGCGGACGGGCTGACACCGGATGCGCACCTGGCCGATATGCTGGAGCAATTGCCCTACAGAAAAATCGTTCTGACCAATTCGCCGATGGAGCACGCGATTCGTATTCTTGAAATTCTTGGCATCAAATCGCTGTTTTCAGGCATTTACGATATTCGATTTAATCAGCTGGTCGGCAAGCCGCATCCAGACGCTTTTTACAGAACGCTGAATGCCGAGGGGCTTTCGGTCGAGGAAACGGTCTTTATCGATGATCTCCCTAAATATGTGCAAGGGTATCAGGATTTGGGGGGCAGGGCTATTCTGAAAGATGAAGGTGATCGGTTTTCGCATCTGGGAATGGAACGAATCAAGACTGTTCACGAACTGCCGGCGATTCTATAGGCTTCGTCGGGCACCGACGTGCCGGTGCCCGACGCGCTGGTGCCCAGCGTGCCGGCTTCCTGCGCTATTTCCGGTCTGCAAGCCTGCGCGCCAGAGCGCCTGAGATCAGGGCGAGCAGGGTGACAATATAGGGAATCGCCAGGATGAATTCGCTGGGGATTTTCAGAGAGCCCTGGGCGAAATTCGAATAACTTTCAGCCAAAGCAAAAACAAAGCAAGCCGCGGCAATGGCGGCCGGCTTTTTGGCGCCGAGGTAGATGGCGACCAGGGCAACCCAGCCCCGGCCTGCACTGATGTTCGGCACAAAGGCTGAAAGCGGAAACGAAAGACTCATCCCTGCCAGCGCGCAATACAATCCAGAAATGACAATCGACTGTGCGGCATAGGTTTCCGGGTTCTTGCCCAGGATGATAAGCGCCTTGGGATTGGAGCCGGTTGCGCGCAGGCGCATTCCATAGGTCGATTTGAAAAGAATGACCCAGCCCGCAAATGCCAGAATCCACGCAAGATACACAAACCAGGTATGGCCGAACAGTATCGGACCGACGAAGGGCAGCGCGGCAAGCTGTGCGAACGGCCGAGCCGGTTCCGCGAGCGAAAAGGCCAGAACGCTCTTGGTTTTGAAAAACTGCTGGGACAGCACGGCGGTGAGACCTGCGGCGAAAATGTTGACCGCGAGTCCCGTAATGAAAATATTGGCTTTGAGGCCGATGGTGATTTTCCCATACACCCAGGCGACTAAGGCTGTTGCGGCAAGCCCTGTCAGCACCCCGAGCGCCGGGCTGGCGGAGAGATGCGCGGCGACAATGCCTGAAAAGGCTCCCATCAGCATGAGTCCCTCAAGCGCGATATTCAGCGAGCCTGCAAGTTCAGTGAACAGCCCTCCCATCGCCGCGAGGAGCAGCGGCGTCATGCCGGCGACGGCATTCGATAGGATTGCGGAGAAGGCACTGCTCATCGCTTTCCTTCCTTTTTATACTTTTTTCTGCCCGAAAACAGCCTGGCCAGCGGGACTCTGGTTGCGGTTATCAGTATCAGCACTGCTGACTGAATGATGAGGACGATTTCCGAGCTGATGTTGGCGCCGAGCATGACGCTTTTCGAGCCTGCCTCAAGGTAGGCATAGAAAAAGGCGGCAGGAACCAGTCCGAGCGGGTTGTTTTTGGCGATAAGCGAAACCGCAATTGCGCTCCAGCCGATCCCGGCTGAAAATCCCCGCATGGCTTTAAAATAAGTGCCGAAAATGAGAATTCCGCCGGCAAGCCCATGCAGGGCACCTGAAAGGACCATGGGCAGGATGGTGGAAGCGCTCGCCCCGATGCCTGCGTATTGCGCGAATTCACGGTTTGCGCCGGCAATTTTCAGCTCAAACCCGATGCGCGTCCTGTCCATGATAAATTTTCCGGCAATCACCGCGGCGAGCGCTAAAAACAGCGCAGTTGAAAGGTTTGAAGGCGGATAAATCTTCTGAAACGCCGAATTGGCCGGAATCGCGGCGGTTGTCATGAAATTCGAACTGGTGTCGCGCAAGGGACCTGCAATGAAAAAATCGACCGAATACACGGTTATGCCGGATACGAGGAAGGATGAAAGAAGCTCGTCGACGCGGAGGTACCGCTTTAAGAGGCCGGAGAGACCGCCCAGCACGGCCCCGGTCATGGAAGCCGCCAGCAGGGCGAGCATTTGGATGGCAAGCTGATTGGTGCCGCCAGCCCGAGCGGCAAGAACCGCGGCGAGGGCGCCTGCGTAAATCTGGCCTTCACCCCCCAGATTGAAATTGGATGAGCTGAAGGCAAAGGCGATGCCCAGCCCGGCGATCATGAGGGGGATGGCCGCAGCGAGCAGGTTTCCGAAAAAATACCGGTTGGTGAGCGGCCTGACAAAAAAGGCGGTGACGGCATCAGGGAAGGAAGAAGCGAAAGCCCCGAGGAGGACAAGCGTCAGAAGCACCGAAACGGTCAGGGTGAAAATGATGATTTTGAAGCCTTCGCGGGCGTTCATGCCCTGTCTATCAATGCTCATCGTGAATCCCCAGCATGAGTGCGCCCAGATATTCCCTGGTGACATCGGAGCTGTTTTGAACCTGGGCGGTTATCGTTCCCCGCCGCAGAACCGCGATTCTGTCCGACAGCGCCATGATTTCGTCAATATCCGAGGAAATGAGCAAAACAGCCGCTCCGCTGTCGCGCAGGGACAGGATTTTTTCATACATTGCGGAAGCGGAGAGGCTGTCCAGCCCCCAGGTCGGCTCGCATAAAACGCACAGGGACGGCACTTCATCGGCCAGCTCCCGCGCGAGAATGCTT
>JAJTBL010000235.1 GCA_021286925.1 Spirochaetia bacterium
TGAAGCCAGTCGATTCCTGTTGAATAGCTGCCGCGGAATTCGACAGGGTATCGGCAGGTTCGGGACTGAAAACCGCTTGGCAGATGCGAGGCATCGTTCTCAGCGCCTTGTCGCCGAGTACCTGCGGCAAAACAGGAACATCCCGCCAGGCAAGCACCTGAAAATGCCGGGAAGCCGCCGCTGATTCAACAATTTTTTTCGCACGCAGAACTTCAAGCGGGGCGCGCGGCAAAAAGAACATGCCGAGCCCATAGGGCATACCATCTCTGAAGCTGTTTGATGAAGCAGAAACGTTGATGAGTTCCTCAAGCCCCATGACCCGCCGGAAAAAGCTGTCAGGTATCTGGCAGAGGATGCCCGCGCCGTCGCCTGATTTTCCGTCACCTCCGGTCGCTCCCCTATGCTCCAGATTGACAAGCGCCTGGAGGGCCTCAGTCACAAGGCGGTGGCTCGGCCCCTTCTTCAGATCTGCAAGTACGGCGATACCGCAGGCGTCATGCTCGTGCAAAGGGTTATACAATCCGTGTTTCATGCCCTGCGCTTCCATCTTCCCGAGATTCCTGTCCGCTTTTCCTGCAATAGTATGCTGATGGCCTTCTTTTTGTTGCATAAATATGCACTCCTCTGTGTTACTGCCGATAGTAACAAGCCGGAAGGCGCGGCGCAAGAGGAAAATTTTATTGCATATGAAAATTTTGGCATACACTGGAAATAAAAAGGCGTCCGGCGCAGAGCCGAACGCCCGAAAAACGCTGCCAACTGCCGGCGCGCTTTTATCAAGAAACTCTGTTACGGCATGGTAAACGAGAAATAATCTGGGTCTCCAAGATACAATCCATAGTCAGTATCGAAGTCAATTGGTTTTGGTGTGCTGAAAGTATCATTTTCCTCGAAAGAATCATCCGCGCCAAGTCCACGGCCTTCCGTAGTATTTACAGAGTCTTTTGCCACAAATCCGATATTCAGGCCGTATTCACCGGAGCAAGAACCGTCTGTGGTGTATGGAGTAATTTCTACAACGTAGGTTACACCGCTTTCAAGACCCGCAACGACAAGCGTGTCGAGGTAAGAATGATCGTAGGGGCCGGCGACAACATTTCCATTTGTATCGTACAAGGTCACAATGGAATCTGCTAAACTATCATAGTTTGGATCAGTTGCCAGGTTTGGTACTGTCTGAATCAATACAGTCGCCTTGTCAAATGATAGTGTAAAGGTTGTATTCTCTGTTGTGCTGACGGTAAAAGCATGTTCCTGCATGGAGTTCAGATAGTTGGTTCTTGCGGTGTAGTTTCCGGGCTTGAGCATTCTGAATTCGACTGAACCATCAGTGCCATTGGTCAGTCCAAGACAGACATATTTGCCATCAGCGTCATAGATATAGACTGGCTGGCCGATAACCGCTTTTTCATAGCCGCTGATTCCTGAATCATAGTATTGGTTGGTGTTAGTGACGTAAATTTTGGTCGTTTTGGTTGAATACACCGAGCCTGCTGCAGGAATATTATTGTTTTTAATCCTATCCACAGCCGCTTTGACATTGATCAGCCCATACCCGGTATCTTCATCCCAGCCTGCATCACCAAGATCGATTGCTGTTGACTCGATGATTGTTCTCAGCTGGTCAGGCTTGAGGGTTGGGTCGAACGTGAGCAGGTAGGCGACAGTACCAGTCGCGAATGGCGCGGCCATCGAAGTTCCGGACATGTCAGTATAGCTGGAATCGTTTTCATTGAAGGTTGAATAAATATTGTAGCCCGGCGCTGAAACCGAAATAAAATTGCCCGACGTTGAGAAGTGTACTTTGGAACCGTCAGCCCTGGTCGCTCCGATCGCCATGACGCCGTTGTAGGCGGCTGGGTACTGAGGCGCGTTGTATCCGCTGTTTCCCATGGAAGCGACAACCATGATATCATTGGCAAGCGCTTGATTTATCATGTCGAGTTCAAAGAATCCCGCCCATGAGCTTCCCAGGGACATGTTGACCGGGATTGTCTGGGTGATAGTATTGGTTGTTTGCCAATCAATGAGATCTGCAAAACCACCGTAAACCGCCCAGTCAGAACCCGAACCCGATACTGCCGAATCCGAGAAACATTTATAGGAAATCAGCTTAACATTTTTCCATGCCACGCCGGCAACGCCTTTGCCATTATTCCCAATCGCCGCAATCGTGCCGGCGGTGTGGGTGCCGTGACCTTCCTCATCCCAGTTTTCGTCTTCCGGAACATCGACAAACAGATTTTTATCACCGACAAAGGTGAAGGTATGTCCGCCGTCGGAAGAAGTAAACGCGCTTTTTGCATACTCAACAATCTGGCTGCCATCACCGAGTTTGAAATCTTCATGCGTTCGATTGATGCCCGTATCGATATCCACGACATAGACCGTGTTGTCACCTACCCCATACGCTGTGTAAGCATCCAGCGCTTTTGTGGTTTCAAAGTGGCCGAAGCGTCCCCAGGTTTTGGGGTCATCAAAAACAGCGTAAATTTCACTGGCGCCTTTTCCTGCCGGCAAAGCTTTCTCAATTGCCGGATTGGACGCCTCGTTGTCTGGCAGCTTCGATATCAATTCATGCTGGGCGTATATGACGCCTTTCCTTCTGGACAGTTCCGCAACGAGCTTGACAGCGGCTCCGGGCTTGTAAAGCCGGTAGTATCGATAATTATTGAGATCGAACTGCCCCGCGATTGTCGCTCCAAATCGTGAGAATATCTTTTCATCAAATCCCTTGACAACTTTGACGATGACATACCCTGCATTGACTTCGCCGAGAGCCGCATGTGCTTCGAGTTCGGCTTCGTTTACAGGCTCGAACATGGTATATGCAGCCATTTTGGGCTTGCTGCCGCCAAAAGTTCCGGAATCAGCTGCCTTTGGGAAAAAATTACAGCCAGCCATGGTCAGAATCAAAACCATGGACACTGCCGCTATTGCTGGTATTCTTTTCATTGTGTCTCTCCCTTTCATTCTACGGTGAATGAGAACCAGCCGTTTAATGTCTGCTGACCATTCTGATATACATCGGCATACGACCTTGAAGTGCAGTTCGTTCCTGCTTTATAGAAATATGAAGCAGTATTTGTACTGGCGCTTCCCGAATAACTGCCGAACATATCCCAATAGTAGGTGACGCCCGATTCAAGAACCATATCAGCGCCCGTTGCAAAATTGGTGTCAGAGCTGAATAAATCCGGGCTCAGGCTGACTTCACCAGTAATAGGATCAAAGCTCACAAAGTCAGCTGTATCTGCTGCTGAATAGAGATACCAATTGCCATTACCAGGATACTCGAATGCCAATCTGCTATCGCTGAATCGATAATAGAAATATCCGACATAGGCATACGTTCCGTCAGCTTTCCGGATCACCGGTGAGAAATAGTATCTGTCAGAGAG
>JAJTBL010000236.1 GCA_021286925.1 Spirochaetia bacterium
TATAGTAAAAAATTGTGTCCAGCTGGGGATTTTCGATACTCCATCCCGGTGTACGCGTGTGGGCACCGGACTGGTTGATGGCAGCCTTGTCACGAGAACCGTTCTCGGTCTGGTTTTTGTGATTTCAACGCTGACGAACTGCCCTATAGCGGGAATTTTAATCGGTTTGGACAAAATTCTGGCACAGAAAACGCTTGCAGACTGCAATCCATTCAAGCCCACCGCGATAATGGATGGGAAACGTTCCAACAGCCCTGCGATATCATTCGGAACAGCATCATGAATAGCATTGTCCAGGCTTCCTGTGCGCCTGCATGCGGCTATGGAATCCCAGATGAGCAGTCGGTGAGCACGCAAGAATTCGGCTTTTTCCTGCAAAGAAGCCTTTTCGAGGTCAGTGCTGAAAATTTCACCGAGTATGCGCCAGAAGTGGTTTCTGGGATGTGCATAATAGGTTTTCTCAGCAAGCGAAGCGCGAGAAGGAAAGGAACCAAGAATTAAAAACAGAGGGGCTGCCCCTTCCGCATAGTCCGGGAAGGGAGCAAGCCCCATCAGCATTGCTTCATCAGAATTCGCGTGTTCAGACATTGAATTTGAAGAACATGACATCGCCATCTTGAACGATGTATTCCTTGCCTTCCTGCCGCAGTTTGCCAGCCTGCCGGACAGCAAGCTCCGAGCCAAGTTTGATCAAATCATCATAGTGATACACTTCAGCCTTTATAAAGCCGCGTTCAAAATCGGTATGGATGACACCGGCAGCCTGCGGAGCCTTGAAGCCCGCCTTGATTGTCCATGCGCGGCATTCATCTTCTCCAGCGGTAAAAAAGGTTCGCAAACCCAAAAGCCGGTAGGCAGCATGGATAAGGCTGGATAGCCCTGATTCTTCAAGTCCGATCCCCTGCAGGAATTCCCTGCGCTCGGCTTCGCTCTCCAGGTCTGAAAGCTCTGCTTCGAACTTGCCGCAGATGGAAACAGCTTCCGAGCCGATTTCCGCGGCGGCCTTTTTTACTTCATCGACATAGGCATTGCCAGCCAGCCCGCTTTCATCAACATTGCAGACAAAGATTTCCTTTTTCATGGTTATTAAAAAGGAAGACTGGACCACGGCTTTTTCATCATCGTCGAGTTGAACCGTACGGGCGGGCTTTCCTGATTCGAGAGCCGGCCGGATTTTAGTGAGAACCGCGATTTCCTTTTCGGTCTCCTTTTTAATGGCAGAGTCCTGAACTTTCAACTGTTTTTGAAGCTTTTCAAGCCGCTTGTCAAGGGTTTCCAAGTCAGCAAGAGCAAGCTCGGTATGAATAACTTCGATGTCATCCTTGGGACTTATCCTGTTGGCGACGTGGATGATATCAGGATCGTCAAAACATCGGACAACATGCGCAATCATGCCCACTTCCCGTATGTGGGAGAGAAACTGATTGCCCAGGCCTTCACCCTTGGAAGCGCCTTTGACCAGACCGGCTATATCGACAAATTCGACCACGGCAGGGACCCGGCGCTTTGGTTTGAACATCTCAACCAGCTTGTCCAAACGCGGATCAGGCACGGCGACAATGCCAAAATTGGGATCTATGGTGCAGAATGGATAATTGGCAGCTTCTGCCTTAGCGCTGGTAAGCGCTGAAAAAATAGTGGATTTTCCGACATTCGGCAGACCGACAATGCCGCAGTTCAAAGCCATGCAATACCTCGAATTACTCTTGAGCCTTCTAAAACGTCAATCGACTTCTGCATTATCGATAAAAGAAGGGATCAGTTCAAGAGCACACAGCCTCAGCACCGCTGCAGCCCGCCGAATGGACTCACGAAATGTACTCGGGTTGAGCGGCAAAAACAGCCCGCTGCCGCTGCATTGCAAAGACAAGCTTCAGCGTGCCTGTTTCAAATCTTCTGTACAAGACCATCTGTTTAAAACGTGCCGATATGTCGCTTTTCCGAAAAATTCGTTTTACATTATGAAACGCAAGGTTTGAATTTTGAAAATTATCACCCTTTACGAGCCTGAAAATCCATTGTAGAATATATTTCATATCAAGAGCCAAGGAGAGCCAGATGGCAGACTTTTCCCCTGAGTTTTCGAAGAATTCCATGAATATGAAAAAATCGGTCATTCGGGAACTTTTAAAACTTACCCAACAGCCCGAGATTATTTCCTTTGCAGGCGGGCTGCCAGCTCCTGAGACCTTTCCGGTCGAAGATCTGCGCCTGGCGGCTGATGCGGTTTTCAAGAAGCACGCGGCCATGGCTCTGCAATATGGCACAACGGAAGGCGATAAAAGCCTGAAAACCGCCCTTATCAAATATGAAGAGGGAAACGGTGTAAAAATCGGCGAAAACAATCTCCTCATCACCTCCGCCAGCCAGCAGGCCCTCGACATGATTCCTAAAATCTTCCTGGATCCTGGCGATTATGTCCTTGCCGGCCGCCCTACCTATATCGGCGCGATCCAGGCCATCCAATCCTATCAGGGCAAGGTTATCGGCATTCCATTCAGCATGGATAATGATGGCTTCGATATGGTGGAGCTGGAAAAGCGCTACCGCCGTGCTGTCGCTGACGGTGCAAAAATCAAATACATCTATGTCATTCCCGACTTCCAGAACCCCTCAGGCATCTGCTGGAGCCTCGAAAAGCGAAAAGCGCTTCTGGAATTTGCCTACGAGAAAAAGCTTTTCATTGTCGAAGATGCTCCCTACCGAGAAATCCGATTCATGGGCGAGCCAGTACCCTCAATCTACCAGCTGGATCAGCAGGGAGCCAATGCAGGCAATGTCATCAATCTGAAAACCTTCTCCAAAATATTGGCGCCCGGCACCCGGATCGGCTGGATCATGGCGCGTGAAGACATCATTCAGAAATTCGTCGTTGCCAAGCAGGCAATGGATCTTTGCACAAGCCCCTTCACCCAGCTCTGGCTGGCTGAATATCTTTCTTCGGGCAAATTGAATTCCGTCATCAAACATACCTGCGACATATATCGGGCAAAACGGAATCATATGGTCGAGATGCTCGAAAAATACATGCCCAAACGATTCGATCTCCGATGGACAAAGCCAGAAGGCGGGCTTTTCCTGTGGATATCGCTTCCCCATTATATCGATACGGACAAGATGATTTTCAAAGCAGTCGAAAAAAAAGTAGCCTATGTTGTCGGTTCGGCTTTTTATTTCGATGAACCCGAGCATAACGCGATGAGAATCAATTTCTCCTACTCTTCACTGGAGCAGATCGAAGAAGGCGTCAAGCGCCTCGCCGAAGTTATTAAAGAAGAAATCCAGACGCACGAATCCGGTCCGCGGGGTCAGACAACAGCAGAGGTCTGAAGCACAGATCCAAAATCCGCTGATGGGAAATCCGCCTCAGCAACAAAGCGCAGGGAAACACAATTCCT
>JAJTBL010000237.1 GCA_021286925.1 Spirochaetia bacterium
GGGTTTCGCTTACTGCGCTGTCTGAAATCGGGATTTCAGGGTATTTCCGCTCCTGGGGAGAACGGGGACGCCGGGTTGCCTGTATCGCTCCTGAGTTCCTGCCATCAGTGCCGAGCGGTAAAAAGCTAAGCCTCGAATTGTATCAAACGCAATTGAAAATGCTTATCAATGGCTGGCAGGGAACCTCTTCAGGCTTTGCGCCTGAAGGCGCAATTCTCGCAAAAGCCGTCATAACCCGCGGCTTCCGTCATCAGATTCGGGCTCACTGCGCATGGACAGGACATCCTATCCTGGGTGATGCCGAATATGGCGGCCAGCCGGCCCAGCGGCTGTTTTTGGAATCCTTTGCGCTTACGATTCCTTCGGAAGATGGAAAACCGCAAAGAATCGAACTGTATCCGGAGTGTGAGCTGAAATGACCGCAGATTTATACAAGGAATTCAATTTTTCAGGCATTATCGGCAATCGAGGCTTGCCGCCACCCCGTGCAATCATGACTACCATGCCGGCTGGCGATATGAAATTTCGAACTGAAGAAGAAAATCCTAACAGGCAAAGGTTTTTCAGCCTTATGGGGATACATCCGGGCTCAGTCCGCTCTCTGGAGCTTCTTCACACGCGGGAAGTCCTCGTTACATCGCGAGCGGAGTCGCTTCGGGATCTGAATGCGCGGGCACTCGCCGCAGGCGGCGCAGACGGGCTTGTAACGCAGGATTCTGGCTGTATCCTCGGTCTGACCGTGGCTGACTGTATGCCGATCTATCTTTTTGATGCCGAGACGAAAGCCTTTGGGCTTCTGCATTCCGGCTGGAAGGGGACGGGTATTCTGAAAAACGCGCTTTTTGTCATGGAACAGGCTTTCGGGACAAAACCTGAAAACCTTCATGTAATTCTAGGCCCGGCCATTGGTTCCTGCTGTTATCGCGTACAGGCGGAGCGCGCTCTTCAGTTTCAGAAGGAATTCGGCAATGAAGCCGTTATCAGACGAGAGCATGAGGGCGGAGAACCTGAATACTCTCTGGATCTCATTGCTGCCAATAAAAAGATAGCCCGGGAACTGGCAATCGCATCGGTCAGCGTCATCGGTGAATGCACCTGCTGTTCTTCCGATTTTGGTTCCTACCGGCGTCAAAATTCACAAGGAAACGGAGAAGGCAATTTTTCGAGAAATCTGGCACTGATCGGATACTTCCCATAAAAAGCTGCCCGTGGTATACTTTTGGCGTTTCAAGGCATATCAGGCAAAACGCAGGCTATGGCTTGAAACTGCAAAGCCGATTCCTAAAGCTGGTTGCTTTTAAAACTGGCTCAACTTCCAATCGAGGAGAGAACAATGGCCTACAAGGTTACCGATGCCTGTGTAAATTGCGGCGCCTGCGAAAGCGAGTGCCCCTCCAACGCTATCAGCGAAAAGAACGATGCTCGCTGGATCGATCCGGACAAATGTGTCGATTGCGGCGCTTGTGCTTCTGTCTGCCCGACTGAAGCCATCATCGCTGGCTGATTACGCTCTCTTTCATGAAAAAGGCGGCCCGTTGAAGGCCGCCTTTTTTTATCTCAAAGTTGCAGCGTTTACAGTTTGTGTGCAGCGCAGAACGCGTCCAGAACATCTTCAAGATCGGGTTTACCGATTTCCTGCAGATCATAGCCGACTTTTACCGTAGGTTTCTTGATTTTTACGACGCGGTTGAGGTCGATTGGTGTTGCGATGACCACAGAGTCACAGTCTGTCCTATTGATTGTTTCTTCAAGGTCTTTAATCTGCTCATCTCCATAGCCCATCGCAGGCAGGAGGGTACCGATATTCGGATAGATTCTGAAGGTTTCTGCCAGTTTGCCGGTGACAAAGGGGCGAGGATCGATGATTTCTGCGGCCTGGAATTTCCGTGCCGCGACTACGCCCGCGCCGATTTTCATCATACCGTGGGTGAGGGTGGGGCCGTCCTCTACGCAGAGGACTCGCTTGCCCTTGATCAGCTCAGGCTTGTCCACGTTGATTGGGCTGGCCGCGTCGATAACCATGGCATTGGGGTTGACCCGGGTGATGTTTTCCCGGACGGTCTGAATGTTTTCGGGGCTTGCGCTGTCCATTTTATTGATGACAATCACATTGGCCATGCGGAGTGAAGCTTCGCCGGGGTAGAAGGAAACTTCATTTCCGGCGCGGAGCGGGTCGGCGACCGTAATCAGCAAATCGCTGACATAGAAGGGGAAATCGTTGTTGCCGCCATCCCAAAGGATGACATCCGCTTCTTTTTCAGCTTCGCGCAGGATTGCTTCATAATCAACACCGGCATAGATGACATTGCCGCGGACGATATGCGGCTCATACTCTTCCATTTCCTCGATGGTGCATTTGTGATACGCCAAGTCTTCGACCTTGGCGAATCGCTGGACTTTCTGTTTGACAAGGTCGCCATAGGGCATAGGGTGGCGAATCGCGACAACTTTCAAGCCGCGTTTCATCAGCATCTGGACAATTTTCCGGGAAGTCTGGCTTTTGCCCGAACCTGTACGAACCGCGCAGACAGCGATAACCGGCTTGGTTGATTTGATCTGGGTGTCTTTGGGTCCCAGCAGGGTGAAGGATGCGCCGGCGGCATTGACCAGCGCCGAGAGACTCATGACATGGCTGTATGGAACATCTGAATAGGAAAAGACACATTCATCCACATTCATGGTTTTGATGATGTTCGGCAGCTCGCTTTCAAGCAGGATGGGGATGCCTTGCGGATACAGGGGGCCTGCCAGTTCTGCCGGGTATTTTCGGCCTGCTATGTCCGGGATCTGTGCCGCGGTAAAGGCAACGACTTCACATGATGGGTCATTTCTGAACCGTGTGTTGACATTGTGAAAATCTCTGCCCGCCGCTCCGATGATGACAATTCTTCGTTTTGCCATATCTTGCCTTCCTTTTTTTGGCGAAATTCGGGATTGAACTCCCACATACTAGGATTGAACCACTTTTCGTATCTGTCAAGGATGCGAAAAAAATAATTATTTTCCTCAAAAGCGTTTATTTTGCATAAGAATACAGGGTGAATTTTCCTTTTTGGTGGATGGATGCAAAAACTGCTGATTCCTGCTTATAGTTATGTAAAAACAGGCTTTTATAAAAGGTGAAGATTTTTTTTTGTTTTTAGTTCATAATGCGACGCTATGGAACGATTATCGATTACGAGTGAAATTGGTGTCCTGAAGCGTGTCGTTCTGCACACGCCAGGCGCGGAAATCGAAGCGATGACACCCCGTGAGGCGGAGCAGGATCTGTATAATGATATCATTCCCCTGCAGGCGGTTCTTGAGGAATACACTACGCTGAAGGAATTCCTTTCACAGGTAGCGCATGTGTATGAGCTTTCCGAAATCTTGGCGCAAAGCCTCGAGGATACCGGC
>JAJTBL010000238.1 GCA_021286925.1 Spirochaetia bacterium
CTGGATTTGGAACGATTACCTTTTGCCTTTGCTCGTTCTTGGAAAAGGCAACGATATCATGACTATCCCCCTCGCCGTATCGAATTTCGCCGGAGCTTTTGTCAAACAATGGGATCTCATTCTGACCGCCATTCTCATGGCCATGATTCCTGTTGTCATCTTCTTCCTGTTTGCGCAGAAATATATTGTCAAAGGCATGGTTGCCGGCGCGATAAAATAAATCGATGAGGCTGAGCCAATTGAAAATGCTTGTGTATTTTCAGTTGGCTTGGCAATTCGATGTACAAAATCACTGTGCATCGCAGTGAATGAAAAACGCGCTGATTTTGGGAAATCCAGGTATCCTGATTCGCTGGCTGCTCCTTTTGATGGTGTTTACAGACGGGGCTGCGGCAGTCCCCCTTATAGCTTCCCAAGCGTGCAAAACTGAGGGTTTTAATTAGAATTTCAAAAAGAAATATACAAGGTTTGAGACACTCATGAAATTTTCTAAAAAAAAGCAAAAAATGCTTTTGCTTTTCGTCCCGCAGTGAATTAAAATGCATTATATCTATGAATTACTTAGGGGGTTTTGATGAAAAAGGCTGGGCTGCTGGTGATTGCGCTTGCGATGGTTGCTCTGCTGGGAAGCTGCGATCTTTTCGGAACTGTCAAGGCTGAGGATATTCTCGGCGAATGGGAATTTCCTCAGGTTGATGAAATTAAAGGTACTGAAGTGAACAATGTTCACTTGAGCGTGATGGCGGATGAATCTGGTAAAATTGGTATGCTGGATATTGGCTGGGATGTCCAAGATGGAGAGGATCTTTTAATCCGTTGGCATGGGATTAATGGTACTTTCAGCGGCAAGAAATTTACTGGAACCTACCAAGCATTTTATCTTGACGAGACTGAATACAATATCGAAGTTACCTTCACCTATAAGAATGGAGAAATTGGAATAGCCTGCAAGGGGGAAGGACCGCTTGATGGTATTACGCTTGAGCATGGAACAAAAGCAGAGATTTGATTGTGGCGATGGCGTGAGTCTTTGAATGGATGGCAAGGGGGCAGTCAACTGCCCCTATTTTATTGATTCGATTTATTCCAGATAGCCCTTGGCGGGCATCAGCTGGAAATTGCTAATAGTGCTCGAGGAAGGAAGGCGCCGCTCCGGGTTCTGATTTTTGCTGAGAGCTCAGCATGCGGTCCATAGGCGAAAAAGTGATCGATGGCTTTGTTGGCATTGGTAAAAGCATTTCCAAAAGGCAGGGCAGATGCTGCATGGAGCATGCGGGTCATGACTTCGGAAACTCTGTTTGATAGCATCTCTGCATCGTCAAGCCTGCCGGCTTCGATATGTTGCAATACGGACTTTAATTCGCTCGAAAAACAGTTGGCTGAGCTCAATAAAAAGCCGTCGTAACGGCCGCCAGCAGGCTTGTACCATTTCGCATAATCCCCTTCCGCCCCTCGAACAAAGAAGAGACTATCGAAATTTAAGCCAGATGTGACGACACGATCCTTTCCGCTGGTATCTTTCATAAGGTAGAGGTTTGAATAGCTTGCAGCAAGCGCGGCGACAGTTTCCGGGCTGATTTCGTTTTCCGTAATTTGCGGAAGCTGATAAAGAGCGGTCGGCAAGCCCAGGTTCAAAATGTCTTGCAAATGTTCATGGATTGTGGATTGCGGCAGGTTTTTGCCTTTGGGCGCCGTAACCGCAAAGCCGCAGATGTTTCGCTCTTTCAGCATTTGGACAGAGGGGCTTTGCGATTTAAAGACATGATTGAGCATGGCAGTTATCCCCTTGCGGGCTTCCCCGCTTTGAGTTCGCAGCATGCCGATCATGATCGAGAAATCCATTTCGCGAGCACATGCAAGCATAATGTCAAGCAGTTCAAATTCCTCAGCTTCATCCAGTTCCCAGCCTTCGCTGGTTGAGCCAGGGACAAGGAGGCATGGAACTGAAGGGCGCAGATGCGCGAGGTGTGCCTTGATTCGTTCAGCGTCTATGCGGCCGTCCTCTGAAAAATGGGTGAGGGGAGGGCACCAGAGACTGGGGATGCCTGTGGGGAAAAGGGTTGTGATGAGGGTTTCTCGGGTGGTGGGCATTGGCAGGTTCCTCCTGGGTTCCAAAAGTAGTGTTTCCAACCTTGTGCTACGATTCAGTATAGTGCAAGTTTGAAAAGCGCGGGTATTTTTCTTTTCTTTTCATTGATTCATTGACGGCTGAACTGACAGGTACTACAATTAAATCAGTAAGGCGGTGTTGTCATCGCCTGCGCCTTTCATATCGAATGAATTTCCAAGGATCCGGGAAATCTCGAATGAAGCGCGCCAAGCCAACAATAGGCCGGGGCTGACCATACGATGTCAGCCCCTGTTTTTTATTCGATCTTTCATTTTGCAGGCAGGTCCCATGAAATTCAATCTATACCTGAAATCAGCTGTTTTGTTCTGTACTGTTTTTCTTTTTTCTATATCGAATCTTATGCCAGCTTCAGCCCAGCCGCGTGATATTTCATTTGGCGGTATGACCTGGGGCTTAAGGCAGACTTCTGGTCCTGTCGATCCGGGACCGAATACATTCAGCAATCTTCAGGATCAAGTTTGGGTTGATGCACAAGGTTCGGTTCACCTTACTTTGCAGAAGCGGGGATCGATTTGGACCGCTTCCGAAATGATGGCAAAGAAAGATACCGGTTACGGGACTTACCGGTTTACCGTGTCTTCTTCGCTTGCCGATCTTGACCCCAATATTGTGTTTGGATTTTTTACCTGGGACAAAGCTCCGGAAGCCTTCAATCGGGAAATCGATATTGAAATTTCGAGATGGGGAATCCCTGACGGACCGGATGGTTGGTTCACAGTCCAACCCTATGATAAAGCCGGCAATCAGCATTCTTTTTATCTCCCGCGCGCGAATTCCTACACTTTTGAATTGCAATGGGCGCCGGGAGAGGTTCGTTTCAGCCTTTTAACGGATAAAAATAATCAGGAAATTTGGACATATGGCGGCGCTGGCGTTCCTGAACCGGGAAGAGCGAGGCTCAGAATCAATCTCTGGCTGTTCCAAGGAAAAGAGCCAGCACAATTATGGAAACACTACGAAGTGGTCATCAGTGATTTTTCCTTTTCGCCCTTGATTTGACTCCCCTTTTATACCACTATGGTGTCTGATTTTCACAATCTTCAGCTGAGGGGATGATGGGTACTGCACAAAAAGGAATTGCTTTTTATTCGGGCGGCAAGGATGGATTGTATGCGGCTTTTCTGGCTCGAAAGATGGGCATTGGAGTGGATGATTTTTTGCTGCTCAGAACGACAATCGGTCTTTCACCGCATGTTGAAAATAAAAATTGTCTTGAAGCAGGAATAGCCTCCATGGGATCCAGACTTCATGAATTCGACAT
>JAJTBL010000239.1 GCA_021286925.1 Spirochaetia bacterium
ATTCCGATTATCGCATCCATGTTCAAGAAGCCGGTAAAATCAGTCCTGGTCAAAGGCCGCTCCAATTACCTCTGCAAACAGAGGCTTGGCGAGGCGATCGCTGAAGAAGGCATTTTTCTCAAGGAAGACGACAGCCTGAAAAAAATCCTGGACTGGGATAATTCAGGC
Source organism: Spirochaetia bacterium (assembly GCA_021286925.1). Lineage (GTDB taxonomy): Bacteria > Spirochaetota > Spirochaetia > Treponematales > Rectinemataceae > JAJTBL01. Next base: position 169 of record JAJTBL010000239.1, read on the forward strand.
GGTTCGGGCGACAGGGCAGACATACCGTTTTCCGTTGAGGATAGTCTGTGGAGCCGGATCTGCTCTGAGAGCGAATCCTGTCTGGCGCTCCACTGCGGATTTCGAGAAAAGTGCCATGTCCTGCAGGTTCGGAAAAACGCGGCAAGTGCTCAAGTCATTGTCGTCAATCATCATCTGCTGTTCGCCGATATCGCCAGCAGAAACAGATCTTCCGGCGGCGAGCAGACTGCCATTCTGCCAAGCTATTCCGCGCTCATTCTCGATGAGGCTCATTCGCTCGAATCAAGCGCAACCAGCCTTTTTACGGAAGAATTTACCAAATTCAGCATTTTCCGGCATGTGTCAAGGCTCAAAAGAAGCTCGAAAACAAGGACAAGCGGCCTCCTTCCCCGGCTTGCCAAACTGCCGGACATCGACCGCGCATCGCTCGACAAAGCCGAAAACGCGCTCAAACCGCTTCAGAACACCATGGCGGAACTTGAAAATGAAGCACTGCGAATGCTTTCATCGGTGTCCTCACGCAGACTGAAACCTGCTGATTCACAAGCCTGGCGCGGGTTAATGGAGCGCTGCGAACAACTGCAACAAGGGCTTCTGGCGGTTTCCAGCGCTCTCGCCTCAAGCCTCGCGAATGTAGAAGCCACACTTTCCAATGAAGCTCTGATCGCTGAGGCAAAACTCCTCATGCGAAGCATGAATGATACCGCCGTCCTCGCTTCACGCTTCAAGGATTACCCGCAGGAAGAGGACATTGTTTTCTGGATCCAGAAGGAAAAGGCACAGCGGAAGGATCCTTTTATTTCATTCAACGCAACACCGCTCGATGTTGCTCCATTGCTTGAAAAGACGGTTTTTAAAAAAATCCCGGCAATTATCTGCACATCAGCAACCCTCGCGATTGGTGGCTCCTTCCACTACTGGATGCAGCGCTCCGGCATAGACCCCAAAAAACAGGATGTTACCGCGCGCATCTATCGTTCGCCATTTCCCTTTTCTTCAAATGCCCTGCTCGCGATTGACAAAGAAAGTCCCTCACCGCAAAAAAGCCCGCAGGCTTTTAAAGATTATGTCATCATGGCGATCCCGCGCCTGGTTCTGGCTTCGCGCGGCAGGGCGCTGGTGCTGTTTACCAGCTACGATCTCCTGAACGCGGCATATGCAGCCGCAGAACCGCTGCTGACACAGGCCGGTTTACCTTGTCTGCGCCAGGGTATGGACAGCCGAAGCCGTCTGCTTTCCATGTTCAAGGAAGATATTCCGAGCGTGCTCTTTGCGACCGATTCTTTCTGGGAAGGAGTGGACGCGCCGGGCGAAACGCTTTCGCAAGTCATCATCACCAAGCTTCCCTTCAGAGTGCCCAATGACCCGGTTCCTGAAGCCAGAGCGGAAGCGATCGAAAAAAGCGGCAAGAACGCCTTTATGGAAATCAGCCTTCCCGAGGCTATTATCAAATTCAAACAGGGGTTTGGCAGATTGATACGCCATTCGGAGGACCGCGGGGCTGTTGTCGTGCTGGATTCACGGCTTGTCCATGCCTCCTACGGCCAACTTTTCATCAACAGCCTGCCTGAAAGCATCCTTGTGGTTGATTCGCTCTCGGTTATAGAAAAAAAGGTTGAAAATTTTCTCACATGACTGCCATAATGTCTTTTATGGTTCGAATTTTGCGCCGACAGCCGAAATTCAGGAGGGAAACCAATGGCTGTGCTTGAAAAGCATTGTTTTGTCATGAAAAACACCACTCGTCACAATGCGTGGGGAAGCTATGACGGGTTTCGGAACTATGCCCATATCCCGCAGGCGCAGGACAAACCATCGGCTGAATATTGGATGGGCGACCATCCCAATGACCCTTCACACATTCTCTTCTCGGACGGTACAAGCATGCCGCTCGACCAGGCAATCCGTGCCGCCCCCCAGGCCCTTCTGGGCGAAGCAGTATCACGGCAATTCGGCGATTTGCCGTTTCTGTTCAAGGTGCTTTCCGCGAGCATGCCGCTTTCGATACAGGTTCATCCGGACAAGGCAAAGGCAAAGGCCGGCTTTGAGCGGGAAGAAGCGAGCGGCATCGGACTGACAGCCCCCGAAAGAAATTACAAGGACAAGAATCACAAACCGGAGCTCGCTGTTGCCCTATCTGATTTCCGCGCTCTCTGCGGTTTTCGAACCGCGCAGGAAACAGCAAGGCTTCTTGGACCCAAACTGGCCGGTTTTTTCGCTTTCAGCGCCGCTGATTTCCAGGAATCCATGATTCGATTATTGAAAAAAGCGCTCAGACTTCATGACCACGAAAAACATCAGCTTGAAGCCATGGCGCTGAGGCAGGCTCAAGCATTACGGCAGAGTTCGAATCGAACCGACCGGCTGGCCGGTGAAGCTGTTCTGGAATGCTATCGCCACTATCCCCACGACGGCGGGGCTGTTTCGCCCTTATTTCTCAATCTCTTTGAGCTTAAGCCCGGTCAAGGGCTGTATGTCCCGGCCGGCGTCATGCATGCCTATCTTTCGGGCACCATCCTGGAAATCATGGCAACCTCCGATAACGTCATTCGGGGCGGATTGACCCAGAAGCACATCGATGTGGATGACCTAATTGCCGTGATCGATTTTTCAGCACAGCCTGTGCTGATTCAGCCTGTGACCGAAGGCGCCTGGAAAAACTGGATTACCGAGGCGCATGAATTCAGGCTGATGGAATTTTCCGCTGTACAGCAGAGAAGGACGAGTTGGGATGTCACAGGGCCTGAAATACTCTTTTGCAGTCAGGGCAATTTCCAGATTGAATGCTCCGCTGGTTCGGTGAGCCTTGCCGAGGGCACCTCGGTCTTTATTGCAGGCTCTTGTGAAAGCTGTTCGCTCGCCGGTGCTGGTGTCGCGTACCGAGCTATGGTTCCTATTCAGAAGGACCAGCCATGACAGTCTGGGTCGATGGGGACAGCGTACCGCGGGATATCAGACGTATTTTATTACAAAGAAAGGAATTAACATGGGAAAACCAAAACCGGTCCCAGTCTCAAGCCTTACGTTTCATAACAACGGTTCGGCTTCCCGATGTGCCGCTGCCGTATATTACCAAAGTCAGTCCGGGACCTGATGCAGCAGATACCTTTATTGAAGAACATGCAAAAGCCGGCGATGTGGTGATTACACGAGATATTCCTTTCATGGACCGCTTGGCAGAAAAGGGTATCTTGGCACTCAA
>JAJTBL010000240.1 GCA_021286925.1 Spirochaetia bacterium
TTCCTCTTCCCGCAGTGAAGCGATTTTTTCTTTGACTGCCTTCGCGCGCAGTTCAAGCTGGTCGATCTTGGCATTCACTTCTCGCAGTCTGTCGGCGACCATGCTCTTGTGCTTTTCCTTGCCGTTTTTTTCAACCGCAAGCCCGTAAAGGGTTTTCTGCATTTCGACAAGGCGGCTTTCCATTTCGTTGACAAGATCGAGGCTTTCGGACATGGAACGAGTCAGGGCTTCAGTTTCTTCGTGAAGTCTGTCCCGCTCGGCTTTTTTTTGTGTAAAATCAGCCTCTTTGCGATCCTTGTCCCGGACAAATTGCCTAAGGCGGAGCAGATAGGCATCCAGTTCCGCGGCGAAAATCTTTTCCTTGAGGTCTCTGAAGACAATTGTTTTGTCAGCCTGTGCTTTCAGGCTGTCGTGGGAGCGCTTAACCTCCGCAAGGATGCCCTCAACCTGACGCATGTTTTCTTCGGTGCGCTCGAGCTTGGCCTCTGCTTCCTTGACTCTGACCTTGTGCTTGGTAATCCCTGCGGCTTCTTCGAACAGATAGCGGCGTTCTTCCGGTTTTGAAGACAGAATCTGGTCTATCTTGCCTTGCTCCATGACCGAATAGGCTGATTTTCCGATGCCTGTATCCCAGAAAAGCTCTCTGACTTCCTTCAGCTTAGCAATTTTTCCATTGATGTAATATTCGCTTTCACCGGAACGATAGAGCCGGCGCTTGATCGCGACTTCCGGTGCATCGAGCGGCAGAACGCCGAATTCGTTGGATATGGTGATGGTAACTTCCGCGACCGAAAGCGGCTTTCTGGTTTCGGTGCCGTTGAAGATAATATCTTCCATCGAGTCAGCGCGGAGGCTCTTGGCGGATTGTTCTCCAACAACCCATTTTATCGCATCGACAACATTGGATTTGCCGCAGCCGTTCGGCCCGAGAAGCGCTGAGATTCCATCGGAAAATTCAATACGGGTTCTGTCCGCAAAGGATTTGAACCCGTATATTTCAAGGCTTTTTAGGAACACTCGTCTTATTCGTCCTGTTTGATGAGCAGGTCATAGACTTCCTGCGGTGTTTTGCAGTTGAGCAGTGAGTCGCGAAGCTCGTTGGCTTTCAGCCTCGCTGAGAAGAATGAGAGCGTCTGCAGGTAATAGGCATGCTGATTGTATGCGGCAGCAATCATGAACAGCAATCTGACCGGGACATCATCCAGGGACTGGAAATCCGTGATGTCACACGATGAAATACCGATTGAGACGACAAGGTCGGTGACCGAGGAGAGTCGGACATGGGGAATCGCGATGCCTCTGCCGATCGCGGTGCTCATGAGTTCCTCACGCCTGAGAATTTCTGCAATCAGTTCCTGCTTGTTCTTGATCTGAGGAGCAGATGACAAATTGTCAGCGAGCGCTATAAGCGCGTCACGCTTTTTTGTAAAGTTCAGGAACAGAATCCTATCCGGAGAAATGATATTCTGCAGTTGGATCGAGCCAATGAGCCCCGCTGGCCGGTTGGATGACAGGCGTTCGTTGACCCAGCGTTCGATGTCGCTTTTTTTGAATCTCCACACAGTGCCGATCTTGCCAGAAGGTATCTCGCCCTTTTGCGCCCAATCATACACGGTGCGTTCCGAGACTCTCAGGTATCGGGCAACTTCTTCGATTGTCAGGATGTCATCATCCATTCGAAAACCTCCTAGCATTTGAAATCAATGACATATTATTGAAGTTAATGCAACAACCTGTCAAGTGTTACATTTTAAAGACTATTTTTTTCACTGTCAATCAAATTTTTCAGGCTTTCCGAATCAAAGCCCTCCTGGCGAAGTTGGCGGTAAGCTTCTTGCACAAGATTCGGACCACTATACTTTTTTGAAAGCTTACGGATGGTTTTCATGTAGGCACCTTCAAGGATTATGTCGAATGGGATGTCTAGCAGGGCCTGGCGGGCGTCTTCCGCCGAAATGCCGCGCAAGGCCAATTCGGCGAGCAATGTTTTAGGGCCGCACAAGGTTTTCTCCACTCGCCTGCGAGCCCAAATCCGGGCAAAACGAGCATCATCGACGAGTCCCTCTGCCTGTGCTTTTTCAATGGCTTTCTGGATTGCTCGCCTCGAAAACCCCTTAGCCTGAAGCTTCCGGTAAAGCCCTTGGGAGTTCTGTTCCGCGATACCGCAGAGTTCATATGCTTTGCTGAAGGCTCGGGTTTCTTCATCGATATGTTGAAGGCTTATGAAAAGTTCATCTTCTTGATGAAATTCACCCGCTATATCAGGCAGTTTCCGAACGGCTTCGCGGGCCTGCTCCTGGCTCATCGCGCCGCTGTCCGAGTCTGACAACAGAAAACAGCCCAATGGCAGCTCATGAACTCGAGTCAAAGGAATCTGAAATAAAAAACCTCCGCTAATGGCGATGGTAGCCATTCCGGAGGTTTCAAAATGTACGGATTCAATCCGCACTGCAATAATTCCTTTTTAGCGCTTGGAGAACTGGAATCTTCTGCGGGCGCCGCGCTGACCGTACTTCTTGCGCTCCACCATACGGGGATCGCGGGTAAGCAGACCATTGGCACGCAGGGATACCTGGTTGGCAGGATCGATCTGGGCAAGTGCTCTGGCAAGGCCATGCGAGCAAGCGCCAGCCTGACCGTTGACACCGCCACCAGTGACTGTGATGAGAATGTCGAATTTGTTTTCACTGGCTGTTACAGCTAGCGGCCTGGTGGCCATTGATACCAGCTCAGGAATCTTGAAATATTTGCTGACTTCAATATCGTTGACGAGATATTTGCCGGTCCCCTCTCTCAGAAAGACTCTGGCTACCGAGCATTTGCGACGGCCGGTTCCAATTCCTAAATTTCTGACCATTACTCTCCCCTTTTATCCGTTACAGGTCGATGGTGATCGGCATCTGAGCCGCGTGCGGATGATCCGCGCCTGCATAAATCTTGGCGTTCTTGTACAGCTTGCGGCCTAACGGACCCTTGGGAAGCATGCCTTTGAGAGCAAGCTCGAGGGGCGCGACCGGATCGCGTTCTATGAGCTCCCTGAAGGTGTAATCCTTGAGCCCGCCAACATAGCCAGTGTGTTTGTAATACATCTTTTCCTGGCGCTTTCTGCCGGTTACCGCAACTTTTGCTGCGTTGATGATTACGATAAAATCACCGGTTTCCTGGCTGGGGGTGTAAGTGGGCTTGTTCTTCCCGCGAAGCATGGAAGCAGCCTTTGCAGCTACGCGGCCAAGCGGTTTCCCTTCAGCGTCGATCAGATACCACTTGCGCTCTGCAGTAGCGGACGTAACAAACATGGTCTTCATCAATGTATACCTTCACCTTATTCATGTAGTTTTCGTAAAATGCGCGAGGCATA
>JAJTBL010000241.1 GCA_021286925.1 Spirochaetia bacterium
TGCGTATTACCATGATTACGATGTCATTAATGATCGAATAAGTATTTTCTGCCCGGGCGGTGGCATCCGCCTGGGTATTTTTTCCCTTTATGAATTGAGCAGATTTCAAAACTTTATTATTTTTGAAAACGGCTTTGCGGTTTTTCTCGGTTCTTGAAAACCGCTGTGAAACACCCACAATTAACAGAATTTTGCTTTCTTGTTTGTAAATTATGGGCAATTGATATTTAAAGAAAATTCTAGAGCCAAACTTTCAGCACAGCTATCTCAGCGAACGGCTCAAGGCAAGGAAAGCCCTTATGACCTTTGGGTCAAAATGCTTGCCTGAATTGGACATGATATAGGCAACTGCCTCATCATGCGATAGGGCTTTTCGATAGGGGCGGTCGCTGGTCATGGCGTCATAGACATCTGCGATGGCGAATATGCGGGCAAGCAGGGGAACCGCTTCTCCGCGCAAACCCTGGGGGTAACCGGAACCGTCCCACCGCTCATGGTGACAGTAGGGAATTGTAACTGCTTCCTTCAGGAAGGTGATCGGCTTCAGAAGCTGATAGGCAAGAACCGGGTGGGTTTGCATGATTGCTCTTTCGTCATCGGAAAGAGCGCCCTGTTTCAACAGAATTCGATCTGGAATACCAATTTTGCCGATATCGTGCAGCAAGGCGCCGCGACGCAAGGCTTCCATCATTTCGGGGCTCAAGTCCATCTGCTTTCCAATCGCAACCGCAAGGCTTGTTACCCTTTCTCCATGCGATGCTGTTTCGTCATCGCGAAGCCCAATTGCCCGCGACCAGCCTTCCAGAGTAGCATCATACGCGTCTCTGAGAGCATTGTTGGCATTTAGAAGTTCGATATTCAGTTCTGCACGCTTGATGACCATACCCGCGAAAGAAGCGAAAAGCTCTGCGACAGCAATAATTTCCTTGTTGATGTGGACATCGGTAGAAAAAGCTAGATGAAAGACCCCAATGACGGTACTTTCCGCGAGAATTGGTACCGAGACTCCTCGCTTGTCATCCGGAATGTTTTTCCGAATATGGCTCAAAATAGCAGGATCCTGATTCAGCTCCCAGGAGATGTGCGATCGGCCGCTCGAAAAGACCAGCCCGCTCAGGCTTTTATCCGGAGCAATCGGATCAACAACGTCCTTCAGCCATCCTCGCTTGGCGACAGGGATGAGAAGATTCTTTTCAGCATTAAAAAGCATCATGGCACCGGTTTCAGCGGAAAGGGCATCCATGGCGCCGTCAAGCAATTGCTCATAGATCATGTCTTCAGATGCCTCAATTGTTACCGCATTTCCAGCCTGATATAGCTGTTCAAGCCATCGCACCCGACAACTCAGCAATTCCATGGTTCGAATCGCGTTAAGCGCCATACCGATCAAATCGCCGAGCGAGCAAAGCAATTCCAGATCTGCCTGAGAAAAATTGATGCTCTCGGACTCGACCCCGATTGAGCCTTTTGTGATTCCTTCTGCATGGATGGGTGCATATATGCCATACCGCATATTAATATCGGTCTCAAGATAGCGGGGGTCATGCGGCAAATCCTGGCAGAGTACGCTCTCCCCATGCTCAATAACCCAGCCGGTCAACCCATCTCCCGGCTTGCTGATCTTGGTGTTCAGCCATTCAAGCACTTTTTGCTCTTCACTGGACTGTATCCCTGGAGCGCAATATGAAAGCGTTACAAGCCGTTTTGAAACCTCATCCTTAATCCGGATAACTGAGTGAGTCCAGCCTTTTTCCTGCTCGAGAATTTGGAGCGCTTCTCTTGCGATTTCAGTTAATGAATGGAGTTTCCCAAGACGGATACTCGCTTTATAGAGAACCGCAAGATTTTTGTATCGCGATTCGTTCTGCTGAATGAGAAATATTTTCTGTACAGCGTTGACGATGGCTTCAGCGAGTGTTTGCAGATGCGTCTGTTCATCAGCATGTGGAGCTTCATTGCGCTGATATTGCAAAAAAATGGCTCCCAGCAGGTGGTTTTCGGAATGAACCGGTTGGAATAAATAGGTGTCGATGCCGCTGTGAGACGGCCCACGCATAAGAAATGCTGAATGCTGATTGCATGCATCACTCTGGACAGTCTGCCAGATGAACTGCTCGAGGTCTGGCTCCAGTTCACAGGAAGCCATCAGCTTTCCGGATAGAGTATCGGGTTCATCCAATGACTCTGTGATATGAACATAGCCAGCGCATTCTGCATAAGGGAAAGCATTCTGAATCGCGCTCAGCAGGATCCCCATCACCTGGTTCAGCGAAACCTGGGATGTCGCTGAGCTGGCGATTGTCGAAACTGCCTTCATCAATCGTTCTCTGGATTTTATGGCGCTGATGTCGAAAAAGGTCGAATTGATGAGAATGTCGTTTCCAATTTTTTGCCATGTAGCCGTTATGAGAACATCAAGCGCTGATCCATTTTTTTTCTGAAGCACTGCCTCTATCGGATTGAGCGTGCTGTGCTGCGTCTTCATGTTCGCCCGCCGGGCAAGGATAATCTCGCGGCTTGCGGGGTGGACAAGGGTATCGATAAAATTTTTGCCGAGATAATCTTCTTCTGTTCCCCCCAAGAGCTCAAGCGCAGTTTTGCTGATTCGTATTATTCTATCATTGCGATGCAGAATGTTGCCCGCGATTCTATTCTCAAACAGGATTTCTTTTTCAATCCATGCTTCCTGGTTGTTGAGATCTTTTTGAAAACGGATCACTCTCGAAGGAAGAATTTCTGCAAGGCTTTTTAAAATGGCAAAATCTATCTCATCCCAGCGTTTTTCCGGGATATCGCTGGTCAGTACTATCTCTCCCCAGAGAGAAGCATCGATAAAAATAGGCATTAAGCAGGCACTTTTCAGAGTATGAGCCGCAATGCCGGATCCAAGACTATGCGGAAATTCATTCGAAGTTAGCTGAACAGCTCTTCTTTTTTTGAAAAAGCCAGCTATCCGGTCGGCTAATGCAAGCTCCTCTGTGCTTGCCTTCATCCAGGAAAAAGGAAATTGCGGCTCAAACGGAACAGTATTCTCTGCGGACCACGAACCCCGCATTTTACAATGAACTATAAAAGATTGATCATTGTTGATGTTTTCATAGATGACTGCTCGGTTTGATTCAGTCAGAGCTCCTAGATCAGCACATATTTCAGACAGAACTTTTTCGATGTTGGAACCTGAACACAGCATATCGGAATATCGAGCGATTAAAGAGAAGCCCATCTCAATCTTGGTCAATTCATTATTATTCATATATGGATATAATTGTATTGTAAATCGAGGCTGGATGCAATCGAACCGATTTCAAAACTTTATTATTTTTGAAAACGGCTTTGCGGTTTTTCTCGGTTCTTG
>JAJTBL010000242.1 GCA_021286925.1 Spirochaetia bacterium
TTTTTTGCAATCCATCATCCCAGCGCCGGTTTTTTCACGCAGGTTCTTTATATCGGATGCTTTGATTTCCATATGCTATCTCCTTACTTTGTCTCGTAGAGTTTGTCTTCGTCGACGAGGGGAAGTTCATCTGCAGCATCGGCCGGTTCAGAAGCGGTTTCATCGGCATCGGCCGCGACACCACTATAAGCATTGATATCGATTTCGACATCTTCATCCTTGGCAACCGCATCGGTAGCGATTTCTTCCGTTTCATCGCTGGGGAGGTTTTCGATAATCTTGAGCCCCTCGGAGGCGCCAGCATCGATAACTGCGTTGGCAATGATCTGGGTAAAGAGGCTGATGGAGCGGATCGCGTCATCGTTGCCGGGGATGGGGTAGGTGATCCCTTCCGGGTTGCAGTTGGTGTCGACAACCGCGACGATGGGAATGCCAAGCCGCTGGGCTTCAGCGACCGCAATAGCTTCTTTTCTCGTATCGACAACAAAGAGAATGCCCGGCAGATCCTTCATTTCCTTAATACCGCCGAGGTTTTTCTCGAGCTTTGCCTTCTCCTTCTGGAGACTGGCGATTTCTTTCTTGGTGAGGCTTTCGAAAGTGCCGTCTACTTCCATGCGCTCGATTTTCTTGAGGCGCTGGATCGATTTCTTGATGGTGGAAAAATTGGTAAGCATACCGCCGAGCCAGCGATTGTTGACATAGAACTGTTCGCAGCGTTCGGCTTCTTTTTGAATCGCAGTCTGGGCCTGTTTCTTGGTTCCGACAAAAAGCACGGACTTGCCGGAGCTGACAACTTTCTGCACAGCGTCGTAAGATTCTTTGATCGCTTGGATGGTTTTCTGAAGATCGATGATGTGAATGCCGTTGCGTTCCGCAAAAATGAACTTTTTCATGCGCGGATCCCAGCGCTTCACCTGATGCCCAAAATGGACACCTGACTCAAGCAGGTTTTTCATGGTAACTACAGCCATGTGGTTCTCCCGTGATCAGATAACTCTGATCCCCTTCTCTTGTTCTCGTCATCGCGGGATGATAATTATCAGCCGCGAAGCGGAAAATATTTGGCACAACTGTGCCATTCGTCGTTAGTCAGAAAGAAAAACGAACGTTCTGTAGCATGCCATAAAGCTCGCGGATTGGCAAGCCCATCACGCATGACCAGCTGCCTTCGATAGATTCGATGAACAGCGATCCTTTACCCTGGACTCTGTATGCGCCTGCTACGCCATTCCATTCATTCGAATCGAGATACCAGGAAATTTCCTGTTCGGACATGGGCGCGAATCTCACGATAGCTTCGACAACTTTGGAATATAAGTCCCCTGTGGCACGATTCAGCAGGGTCATTCCGGTAAAAACTGTATGCGCCCGGCCGGCCAGGGTTTCCAGCATACTGCGGGCCTCGTCGAGGGAGGATGGTTTCCCGATTACCGCCCAGCTTTTGCGCTCCGTATCAGCAAGTGCAACAAGCGTGTCTGCAGAGAGAATAAAGTCCGATTGGGAAAATGCCTTAAATTGATACGGCTGCATTTCCTCGCAGAGCTGGCGCGCCTTGATACTTTTCATCTCCGCCAGTCTTACAACACGTTCTGCCGGCGGAAGATGATCCTGGACGGTTTCATCGATATCGGGTTCAATGATAGAAAAGGGAATACCAAGCGTCGTCAGAATGTCCCTGCGGCGGGGAGATGCCGAGGCAAGTATGAGTGAATCCATATGCTCAATCTACGTCAGAAGGCGCGTTTCAATCAAGATTCCGGAAAGTGCTTGACGCGGGAGCCTTCCAAATACTAGTATAGCCAGCGTTCAATCTTGAGGATTGGGCGATTAGCTCAGCTGGATAGAGCGTCGGCCTCCGGAGCCGAAGGTCACGCGTTCGAATCGCGTATCGCTCATAAATACAAAGAGAAATTTTCAGAACGAGACCGCATTGCAAAAGTGCACGTGCAAAGAGTCTTTTGGAAATAGCTCGATTTTATATTCCATTTTCGCGCCTTCTGTACTATTCTGGAGTCATGAACCTCGCATCTATCAACAGCATGCTCCAGCTTGAACACGCTCAATTGACAAAGAAAGTCGAGCGCCTCAGAAGCGAATGCAATCAAAGACCGAAAGGTTCACCAGTAATCAAACAGCGCGGTACCCAGCAGTACATCTATTTGGTCAAGCGAGTTGAAGGAAAAGTCGTAACAGAATATATCGGCAAGCGAAATTCCTGGAAAGTGACCGGGCTGACAGCAAAAATTGCAGAACGCCGCAAATATGAGGAGGAATTGAAACAGGCTGAAGCTGAACTGGCCAGACTAGAGAAAATGATGAAGGCAAGCGGTGTTTTTTTTGTTGAACCAAATCCATAAGTAATGTAAAATAGAAGAAATTGGTTGTAATTGCCGTTTTAGCCACAATAACGAGGAGCCGATGAAAGATATTTTTGCACTGCATCTGGCAGAATACGAATCTGCACCGGAAGTTATTGCAGTAGCGCCCGCTGTCATGAAGCTCCTTGGCGAGCACACAGCCTCACATGAGGGGCTGGTCATCGCTGCGCCCATCTCCTATGAAATGCGAGTTGCCATTTCTCGGCGGAAAGATACTTCCATGCGCTTTTTTGCGGCTGATCTCAATGAAAGAAAGCGCTCTTCAGCAGGAAATCTTAAATACAAGCGCGAAGACCGCTGGGCGAACCATGTCAAATCCATCTACGAGTATTTCATTCGGAATTTCAATATCGAAGCCCGCGGTATTAATGTCACCATCAGCGGCACCGTGCCGCCAGGACTCGGACTCGGTATTTCAGCGGCAATCAATATGGCGACGGCGCTTGCTCTCAAAACACTGCACGGTCTGAGTCTTAAAAATGATGAGCTTGCGGAAATTGCCTGCAAAGCACAGTCCGTTTTCTTCGAAAAACCGGTTTCATTAGTCGACTATCTAGCGGGCACTGCGCCGGGCCTGCGATCACTCTCAATCATCGATCTGCGGAGCAGTCGGAGAAGGGCAGTGCAGTTTCTTGATGAATCCTGGAGGATCATTCTCACGGATTCAAAAGTACCCCGTGCTTCCGTTGAATCCGAGCTGAAACAGCGCCATGAAGATTGCCGAAAATGCCTTCAGCATATCCCGGGGAGAAGCGCCAAAACATTGCGGGATATAAAAATATCTGAACTTGATGAATTAATGGGCGTTTTCCCTGAGAGCATGCGCCGCCGCTGTATTCATGTCGTCGAGGAGATTGCGCGCGCCCAGGAAGCCGAAGATGCCTTGATACGACAGGACGCACTGTCATTCGGCCGGGTTATCAATAAGTCGCAGGCTTCTCTGAGAAACCATTTTGAGATATCATGCCCTGAAAT
>JAJTBL010000243.1 GCA_021286925.1 Spirochaetia bacterium
CTGAATTTCCTCGGGGGTCGCGTCTTCTTTGGCGTACAGCAGATTGCTTTCGATGGTGCCAGAGAACAGCGAGCCTTTCTGCGGAACAAAACCGATCTTGTCTCTGAGCTCTTTCTGGCTTACCTTGCGGACATCGATGCCGTCAATTTCGATTGAACCTTCAGAAACATCGTAAAAACGCGGGATGAGGCTGACGAGCGTCGACTTGCCCGCGCCAGTCGTGCCGAGAATCGCCGTAGTCTGGCCTGGTTTGGCTTCAAACGAAATCTGGTGCAGGACATCTTCCGAAGAGCCCGGATAGCGGAATGTCACATTTTTAAAGCTGATGGTTCCCTTGAACGGCTCAGGAAAGTGTTGCGGCTTTTCCGGATCTTTAATCTGCGGTTCTTCGGCAAGGACATCCGCGATTCTGTCCGCTGAAACCGAAGCTCGCGGGAGAATAATGAACATCATCGACAGCATGATGAACGCGAAGAAAATCTGCATGGAATACTGCATGAATGCCATCATGTCGCCAATTCGAATTTGTGAGCTGGCAACTTCATGCGAGCCCGTCCAAATGATCAGAAGAGAGACGAGGTTCATGATGAGCATCATCAGCGGCATGAGAACCACCATGACTCTGGTAACGAACAGCATAGTGCCGGTCAGGTCGCGATTCGCTTTTTCGAATCGCTTTTCCTCATGGTCCTGCATGGTAAAAGCACGGATAACCATCATGCCGGAGAGATTTTCTCTGACAATCAGGTTCAACCGGTCGATGAGTTTCTGGATGCTCTTGAACTTTGGAATAGCGATCTTGAAAACGGTGCCGATGATCACCAGGAGGACACCGACAGCCAGGGCGATAATCCACCACATGGTAGAAGCTTTTGCAGTCGCCCTGATAACGCCGCCGATACCGATGATCGGAGCGTAGAAAATCATGCGGAGTCCCATGATAACGACCATTTGTATCTGTGTTATGTCATTAGTAGATCGAGTTATCAGCGAGGCTGTCGAAAAATGGTCCAGTTCCGAGAAGGAAAAATTCTCGACTTTTCTGAATACGTCACCCCGAAGGTCGCGGGCGAGGCCGGCTGCTGTCCGTGCGCCGAGGAAACCGACGAGGATGGTTGCCGTCACCGATAACAGGGTAAGCAGGATCATCAGAGCCCCCGTTTTCAATATGTAGGAGTTCTGCAGAGCGCCGATATTCGCACCGAGCGCTTCATATTCGGCCCGGACCGCGCGAATTCCCATCTGCTCCCGGAGCATGGGATCCAGCGCTTCGAATTTGCCCCGAATTGATCCAAGAATAGAGACTTTTTGAGATTCGGGCAGCATTTTCAGAACCCCGAAGAGGTCGGTTCCGGGCGGCAGTCTGGACATGTCAAAGGGCATGCCCTGTGCCATGGTCTTGGCTTTTTCAGGATCGGCTGCTGCTTGTTCAATCGTCGACACGAGCGAGAGCGGCACCGAAAGGACTGTGTTCAGCTTTGCCCGCGTCTCTGTCGATACCGTTTTCAGGGCAAAAAGCGGCTCGCCTTTGGCGCCCGGGTATTTGGCCTGGAGTGAACTGTACGCAGAGCTAGTGCTGTCGACGAGCGAGTAAGCTTCCAGAACAGATGTTTTTTCATCATCAGCGAGGAAAAGCTGAATCTTTTCCATTTCTGACTGGCGAATCACTTCGGGAACGGCGTCGCTTATGCCGCTTTGCTGAATGCCGATGTTGACTATTTTGGACATATAGTCCGGCAAGGCAAGATCAGCGTTTGCCTGAATGAACAGAAGCGCAATCACCAGGATTATCGAGGCGATGTACGGTTTCAAATAGCGAAACAATCGTATCATGGTTTTTCCTTCCTTATTGGTCGAATTACAATTATCGAATCAAAGGCATCTGTTGGCGCCGGTTTCGTGCGGATTTGCACCTCTCGGCGCGGAATTGATATTTTTCGCCTTCTCGACGAGCAGTGCCAAAGCCGTGCTGATTATCTCTTTTTCTGAATCAGACAGGGATGCGGAGAGCGTTTTCATCCATTCCTGCCGGGCATAAATGCCTTCCTGCACCATTTTCATGCCCTTTTCGGTCAGCGACAGGCGTTTGCCGCGGCGGTCCTCGGGATCTTCGATGCGTTCGACAAGCCCCTGCTGAACAAGGCGGTCGAGCATTTGGCTTGCGGCGGCACTGGAAACACCCAAATCAGCCCCGATATCGGTTACGCCGCATATCTTGCTTCGGTGGATTTGAAAGAGCGCGCCAAATTGGGACATGGAAAGTCCGGTATCTTTGGAATAGCGGATAAAGCCATGCATGGAATGCTTCATCACCAGCTGCATCCACTCCTGCAGCAAATCGAGCACATCGGGGATTTGGCTCATTGTTAATAACTCCTGATATTTAAGTCTACTTAATAATAAATATTTTTTAATATCTTGTCAATTCAAAATGCTTTCAGTACATTAATATTAAATTTTTATTGGAGTAACTACATGAAAACAAAAAAAGCATCACTGCCGCTGCTCTTTTCAGTCGTCTTTATGGATATGGTTGGGTTTGGCTCTGGCGGGTATTCTGCAGGCCAGCTACGCGATTGGGCAGTTTTTTGCTGCTCCAATAGTCGGCAGGCTGTCGGATAAATATGGAAGAAAGCCGCTCTTTCTGTTTTCAATAGGCGGAACTTTCCTTTCTCTTCTGCTGCTCGGATTTGCCCCTTCCCTGACCTTTCTTTTCCTTTCCAGGATCCTGGATGGGCTGACCGGCGGCAATATCACCGTCGCCCAGTCATATATTGTGGATATAACGGACAACAAGAACCGGGCCAAGGGGCTTGGGCTTATCGGAATGGCCTTTGGGCTGGGATTTATCATCGGACCGCTTTTCGGCGGGCTTCTCTCTCGGTTCGGCATTGCGGTTCCTGCCTTTGTCGCCGCGGGCATTGCCTTTACGAACCTTCTTTTAATCACGTTTATACTGTCTGAAAGCCTCACGGATGAGCGAAAAGAGGAAATAGCGAAGAATCCGCGGCGAGCCTTTTCTGCCAAGCTTCTGCTGGAAACGCTGAAACGCCGCGGAACGGGTCCTGTCCTTCATATGACCATTATTTATTCTTTCGCATTTGTTCTGTTTGAAAGCATGTTCGCAATTTTCGCTTCGACAGCGCTCGGGCTGAGCACATCGACACGAGGACTCCTGCTTGCCTATGTCGGGCTTCTTGTTGCTTTTGTGCAGGGCGGACTGGTGGGATTCCTGGCAAAAAAATTCGATGAAAGAAAGCTGGCGCTTGTCGGCATTTCCATGGCCGCGTTCGGCCTGCTATTTTATGCGCTTTCTCCCTC
>JAJTBL010000244.1 GCA_021286925.1 Spirochaetia bacterium
ACTGGGCTTCGGAACCGGTTCGGAATTTGCTGGCCGACTGGAGAAAAAAGCTGTTCCAATAATTGATTTTTCTGATGAATTTGAATCAAAAGCCCAAGTTCCGCGCGTATTATAAGTATGGAGCTGAAGTCGGGGACGATATTAAGAAGGCATGTGAGCCTGGCTTGTTTTCTTGTTTCCACGGTCTTGCTGTTTGCGCTTGCATGTTCTGCATGTTCCGGCATGCAATGCTGGCATAGACACCGTCTTGCGGTAGCCATGCCTCAGGTTCCGGCCGCCTGGGCTCATATTGCGCCGCCGGTCTATGAACTCGTCTGGACTGATGAGGAGGGGCGGATGCGTTGTTCTTATGTGCCATCGGGACAGCGCGCTGTCATAACCGTAGCTCGCGGAGTCAGCCAGGCTGTTATCGCGTTTCCAATCTTGTTCCAAAAACGGCTGAAACCCGCCGGCGGCCGCTACCCTGCGGATCTTAAGAAATCTGAACACCTTTTCCCACGTGATGAGCCGGATGAACTCATCATCGGTTTTGAAGGGGGATATATCGCCGCTGTTGCTGGCATAATTGCCAAAGCTGGCTTTAACCCATGGAATTTTCGGCTGGACCGCCTCATTAAGGATTGGAGCAGCAGGCGCACTGATCCCTGGGATGTCGATCCAGCCTGTGTCGCCTCTCGGCTCATTGATGGAACCTATACTGCATCAATGTTTGCACAAAAGACTGAAGCTGTTTCGGTAGCCCTGCCATTGCCCGCTGACTGGTTCCCAGAAAGCCCTTTTGCGAGCCTGCGAGAAGAAGACGGTATATTCCTGGCTGAAGTGAACGAAGGATTCCATCTTTTTTATCGATCTGACCAAATAGCCATAGTGTCTGCTAGCGAGGGAAAGGCGGTTTTACAGGTTTTGAGTGATTCCCGCGGGCAGGCTGATGGTGAAAACTGTGCCTTGGCCGACGATGCTTTCTACTGATACCGTACCGCCATGAGCTGTCGCTATATGTTTGACAATGGCAAGCCCGAGTCCAGTGCCGCCGGTCGACCGGTTTCGGGATTTATCCACACGGTAAAAGCGCTCGAAGATATGTTCCAGGTCTTTGGCGGGAATTCCCGCGCCATGGTCGCGGACGGAAATTATGAGCGTAGTATCCTGTTTTGTGGCTGAGACTTCAACAGCAGTGCCGGGAAGAGAATATTGCAAAGCGTTGCCGACAAGATTGGTCAGGGCTTGCTCAAGAAGGCCGGAATTTACCTCTGCTTCCAATTCATCGAGGCAGGCAATCAGTATGGGCATATTTTTTTCTTTTGCCTGATTTTCAAGCGCCGTTTTCGCAACTTCCAGAATGGGTCTGATTCGGCATGTCTCTTTGATAATCCAATTGCCCGGGTCGCGTTCGAGCCGCGAAAGGAGCAGCAGATCCTTTATGATTTCTTCCATTCTCAGTGCGCTATGGTGAATGATTCCCGATTGTTCGCGCAGCTGAGAGAATAAATTACTATCAGCCGATAATGGTTCGGTATGTTCCAGCATGTCCGACATAATTTCTGCATAACCTTTGATAACCTGTACCGGAGTTCTGATTTCATGGGACACATTGGTAACAAAATCCTTGCGAATTCTTTCCAGCCTCCTGATTTCAGTTACATCACTGACAATAGCGACGATACCGTGTGTTTCTTCATCTTCGAAGGGGGATGCATGAACAGCATAGTGCCGCTCTCCCTTTTCGGAAAAGCAGGGGATTTCTCGGATTATCAGGCGCTTTTCTCGGGAGCATACCAGAAAAATATCGTTTATCAGAGAATTTCGAAGGCCTTTGAGAACAGGCTGTCCAATACACTGTGTTCTTTCTGTTTCATTGATACCGAACAATCCAGCCGCAGCCTTGTTGATTTCCTGAATCCGAAGAGTTTCGTCGGATGCAATGATTCCTTCGCTGGCTGACTCCAGAATTGCCGCATAGCGTGAGCGCATTCTTGTGTTTTCCAGCGAGCGGCTCAAGATTTTTTTCGCCATGGTATCGAGCGCTGAATCGATTGGGAGCAATTCCTGAGGAATTTCCTTGAGCTCGATTTCAGAAAAAGATTCCGAATCCGAATACCGTTCAGCCTTTTCAGTGATCTTGAGAATTGGGGTGGTTATGGATTGCTGAATCAAGGTACTCGCCGCGTATGAGAAAATGGCAACCAGAATCAGGAATATCGGGGGAATCCAGGCAAGACCGGAAAGCCGCGCAAAAAAAGAGGGCAGGGGCATCGCAAGCCGGAGAACTGATTTTTCGGATGATTCATAAAAAGCAAGCGGCACCGCGGCGTAGAGCGTTCTGATTTCGGTCGTCGAGGAAATGCGGACGGCCCAGGATGGGTTCCCTTGCAGTGCGCCCGCAACTTCAGGGCGCGAAGCGTGATTTTCCATGGAAGCAGGATCCGCTGCTGAATCCGAAAGCACAGCACCGTCGGCCGCTATCAGCGTCATGCGAATACTGCCAGCATTTGCAAACTGATGAAGATCAATAACTTGCGACGGATTTGATTTGATAAGCGCTGCTGCAAGATGGGCGCTTTCCAGAAGGTTGCGTGCGCTGGATGCCAGGAACGCACGGTCCGAAAGCAAAGCGCCGGCTATCATCAGCAAAAGCGTGAGTGTCAGAATAGCCGCATTCACCAGAAGCACGGTCTTGCGGAACATGCTGGGTTTCATCACGAATCCTTGAGCCGGTATCCAATGCCTCTGATTGTCTCGACAAGGTCAGCCAGCTCATCGAGCTTTCGCCGAATGGAAAGAATGTGGACATCGATAGCGCGGTCGGTAACCGGATAATCAGGGCCTTTGACATGATTGATAATCTGCTCGCGCGTAAAAACCCTGCCGGGCTCTCTGACCAGCAGTTCGAGAATTCCGAATTCCGTTGCTGAAAAATCAACCGGCTTGCCTGAAATTGTGACCGAGTGGCGCTCTTTGTTGATGGCGATGCCGCGATGTTCGAACACGGCAGGTTTCTGGCCGCTTGCTGTCACGCTGTCGGTATTTCTGCGCAAAGCAGCCCTGATGCGGGCGACAAGAACACGGGGGCTGAACGGTTTGACCACATAGTCGTCAGCGCCAAGCTCAAGACCTGCGACAATATCACTGTCATCGTCTTTTGCCGAAGCGATGATAATATGCATGAATGAAAGAATCGACATGGAACGGATAACTTTGAGAAAAGAGAGACCATCCATGCCAGGCAGCATCAAATCCAGTACGCAGACATCGAATCTATCAGCTCTGATTCTGATGAGCGCTTCTTCAGCGGTTTTGACATGAACCGGA
>JAJTBL010000245.1 GCA_021286925.1 Spirochaetia bacterium
ATGAAATCATGGCGAAGGTCCGCGAGGTGCGGGATGCGATAAAACAAAAAGTGACTGAGTTCTATCGGTCGTTGGATATGTAAGCTTCGGCATGAAAAAAGCCAGTCCGGAAAGTTCGGGCTGGCTTTTTTTATCACTGGGGAGGATCAGGACTCAGCGGCATCAAGGCTCCTGGCTCCAAATGCTCCTTTTCAAGCTTCGCTTCGATCAGCGCTCTTATTGAAGTGCGCGTTTCAGACGCGTTTTAGACGCGAAGCTCGCCGAGCGAGGGCGGGGAGACAGTGTTATTTCAATATTGATGAAAGAAATTTGATTCCCACCAGCATGAGAATCGGCGCTATCGTCAGGTTGACAATTTTAGCCAGCTTTTCTGTCCAGAATTTATTGACCAGGAGCGCAACCAGCGTTACCAGAGTAAACTCATAGAGGGCAAGCAGTAACTGGTTAGCAGAATGCTCGCGAAAGCTCCCGCGACAACGCCGAGCGAGGCAAGCGCATAAGCCCGCTTGGGATGATGACCCATGGCATTGTTGTAGGCTGGAACGATGAAGGGCTTGCCGCCAGCGGAGATAAGGCCAGTCAGAAAGCCTCCCGCGAGACTGACAGGGGAAAGAAGGGCTGGATGAGCCTTTATCTCTTTTTCGGAAATCGGTTTTATGAAGAGAATCCGCAAACCAACCAATATTGCATAAACGCCAAGTGTTCCCATGAGGACTGCAGGAGCAGCGGCGCTGTTGATGAGTCTTCCTGTAATTCCGCCGATACTGGCTGATATAACGATAATCAACCATTCGCTGGAACCTGCCGGAACAGCGTTTTTCAGCTGTTTCCCATTCCTCAGGATATGAAAGAGCGCTGAAAAAGCCAGCACCAGCAGGTTAATCTGGATAGCTTCCTTGATTGGCAGGCCCACAATGGTTATGAGCATGATGACAAGAAAGACCCGGTCTATCCAGGAACGGATCGATGAGGTTACAAAGCCAACAATCAGGGCCGCTATGAGTCCTTTGAAAAGAACAGCTGCGCTGATCATGCTTTATTCTCCGCGCTGGCCGCCTCCTGGGCTATCAGCCATTCCAAAGCCGGCGCTGCGTTGGCAAGGACCGTGGCGGATTTTGAGAACTTGGCCACGGCAATAGCCTCCATGATTTCTTCTTTGGTGGCTCCGTTATTTTTTGCCAGTTTGACATTGTTCATGATGCAGGATGGAGCATCGAGCGCAACAGCTGCGCCGAGCGCCACAAGCGCCTTTATTTTGACTGAAAGTGCTCCAGGGGCAAAAGCTTGAGCTTTGGCGTCCAGGTGCGCATGGGTACTTTTTTCGTCCAGGGAGCCAAAGACCTGCATGGGTTTCTGGATTTCCGCCCCATTTCTTTGCATCGCTTCGAACCGTTCTTGTATGGTCATGTTTTATCCTTTGTATATAGATAATATAATATATACAGTTTTATAATATTGAAACAAAGGAAATGTGTCAAGCTGGAAGGTGAAAACAAGGGATTGGTTTTGGTCCTCGGCGCATTTGGATAGAACGTTGTATGGGTTATGGAGGATTCCATGAAGTGACGAGCCAGCCGGTCGAAACGGTTCTTGACTGAGCTGCTTCCTATACGCGTTGGACTAGCGGATTTCCTTCAAATTTCAAAAAGAAATATACAAGGTTCGAGACACGAATATTGACTTGTATACAATCTAGTATATAGTTAAGTCTACACTAACCTCTCTGGGGGCAATGATGAAACTCGTTTCCGTCCGGAAAAACTCATACGTCGATTCAGTTTTTCTCATGCTGTT
The DNA here is from genome assembly GCA_021286925.1 of Spirochaetia bacterium. GTDB lineage: Bacteria > Spirochaetota > Spirochaetia > Treponematales > Rectinemataceae > JAJTBL01. Next base: position 1,795 of record JAJTBL010000245.1, read on the forward strand.
GAGCAAGGAGCTCAAGGAAAGCCCGGGTATTGCGGATGCTACCGTGACCATGGGCACACCCATGAATATCGAACTGCTGAAAGAGCAGGGTTTTTCTGAAGGCTCGCTTGAAGGAGCCGGCGCTGCTGATCTTGTGATCGCCCTTGATTGCGATTCTCGAGATATTTTCGAAAAAGCTCTGCTGACTGTCGATGACATGCTGGCAGGGAAAAGGTCGAAAAAAGGACGGAACAAAAATTCCGAGGCTCCCAGAAGCTTAAAAAGCGCGCTTGAGCAGATGCCGGATGCGAATCTGGCCATCATTTCGGTGCCGGGGCAATATGCTGCGCTGGAAGCAAAAAAAGCGCTTTCCGCGGGTCTCCATGTCATGCTGTTTTCCGACAATGTTTCGCTTGATGAGGAAATTGCCCTTAAAAAGATCGCCCGTGAAAAGGGACTGCTGGTCATGGGTCCGGATTGCGGTACCGCAATTATCAATGGAAAACCTATCTGTTTCGCCAATGTTGTGAGGCGGGGACCGGTTGGCATTATCGCCGCGGCAGGAACGGGTTTGCAGGAGGTTTCTTGCCTGGTGGATCGCTTTGGCAGCGGCATCAGCCAGGGCATTGGAACCGGCGGCCGGGATCTGAAAAATGCCCTCGTCGGCGGAGCTACCATGCTCATGGGCATCGAGGCGCTTGGAGCCGATCCTGAAACAAAAACCATTGTCCTGGTTTCAAAACCGCCTGCCACCGAGGTTGCGCAGGCAGTGCTGAAAGCCCTTGAAAAGAGTGGGAAACCTTCGGTTGTGCATTTTCTTGGGCTGAAGGCTCCGCATGCTGAATCAAAGAATATATACTGGGCAGAGAACCTTGAAGAAGCGGCGCGGTTGGGCGCACTGCTCGCCCAAGGCAAATCGGTCGATACAGCAGGCGAAGATACTGAAGCCTGGCCATTCGACATGAATCGAGCATCAATAGAAGCCATCCTGAAGCATGAAACTTCCGGCATGGCTCGGGAACAAAAATATATCAGAGGATATTACACGGGCGGTACGCTTGCCGACGAAGCCTGGCTGCTTTTGCATAAACTCACCGGGGCTGTCTATTCCAACAATCAGACCGATCCTGCCTTAGTGCCCCCTGATCCGAAAAAATCCATCGGCCGGCCTCACCCCATGATCGATCCAAGCACAAGGACGGACCGAATCGAGGCTGAAATTCAGGATCCGGAAATTGCGGTCATGCTTCTGGATTGCGTGCTTGGGTATGGTTCTCACGCTGATCCGGCTGGCGCCATGGTCCCGGTGCTGAAAAAGGCTAAGGAAGCTGCAAAAAAGCGGGGCGGCTATCTTTCCGTCATTGCATCGATTACCGGCACCGAGGGGGATTACCAGAGCTATGCCCAGCAGAAAGCAAAACTCGAAGAAGCGGGCGTCATTGTCATGCCGTCAAACTACCAGGCAGCACGACTGGCTGTCATGATCCTTGAAATGATT
>JAJTBL010000246.1 GCA_021286925.1 Spirochaetia bacterium
CCTGACGGCGAAAAACTGGTATTCGATATAAGCGCAGCACAGCTCCCTGAACTGAAAAATGGCGATGTACTGCGAGTGCCAGGTACTGATGAGTATCTGCCGATAGTCTATGTCGAAGGCGCAGTCGCTGGCGATCAGCTTGCGCTTTCAGGCAAGGACGCGACAGTAACGCAGACAAATTATTCGATTATTCGAGCGCAATTCAAAAAAGGCCTGACCGTAGCAGCCCTCTTGCGTCCTCTGCGGGAGAAAATCCTTTCCTCAGCCGACCTTGCGCAGGCTTTTATCATTCGAAATGGTACGGACAAGCAGACTGCAGTCAATCTTGAGCGCCTGCTGTATGCCAATGACCTGCACTATGACTTTGAGCTCCAACCGGAAGATCGCGTTGTTATTCCCTTTGGTTCGATGTACGTCTTTGTTGCCGGGGAAGTGACCAAGTCGAGCTGGGTCGGCATAACGGGGCTGACACGCCTCAGAGACGTGGTCTTGCCGCTGGTAACCCGGTATTCGTCAATCCGCGATGTTGTGGTGCGCTCGGTCGATGGTTTTGAAAAAACCTACGATTTGTTCCGGGCAGATCGATATGGCGACTTGAGCCAGGATCCATTCCTCCGCCCCGGCGAAGAAGTACGAGTTAGTAGGCTCAACAACTTGGTCACCATTCAGGGCGAAGTGCGCAGGCCTGGTACGTACCAGCTCTTGCCGGGAGAAGGGCTGAAAGAGCTGATAGAAGTCTATGCCGACGGCTTTACGGAAAAAGCCAATAGCACGCGCATTTCATTACTGCATTATCTGTCTGAAACATCGCCGGTGGGCGAGAAGGTTCAATTCGATTATGCCCAAAACACCAACATCAAGCTGAATCTGTACGATGTCATTTCCGTGCCGTCCATGCAGGAGCTGTTGCCGGTAATCTGGTTTGAAGGTGCTGTCGGCGCAGGTGCTACGGCGGGTACAAGTCCCGAGACCAGCGAGCGTTCAGCCTATAATTTCTATCCGGGAGAAACCATCTCACAGGCGGTGCTGGCAAGTCGCAAGCTATTTTCAGCAGTCTCCGATATCAGAAATGCCTATGTTCTGCATGCTGATGGGACCAGAAAAGCGATTGACCTGGCAAAGTTCCTCTATGATTACGACCTTTCCGGCGATTTTGCCCTGCAATCGAACGATATCATCATCGTTCCGTTCCGGCAGTTCTTCGTGACGGTTTCAGGCGCGGTGAAAAGTCCCGGCAGGTATCCCTATATTCCTGATAGAACCTGGGAATACTATGTTGGGCTTGCAGGCGGCTTCGATACCGAGCGAAACGCTGGCCAGCAAATCGTGGTATACGATGCCAAATCGAATAAAGTTGCCAGCGCAGGCCGGATGATTCAGCCGGAAGACAATATTGAAGCGGCCAGCAATTCATTCACGTATAAGTTCTTCAGATTCTCCAGCATCCTGACCACGGTGCTTTCAGTGGTCGCGCTGGTGATCAATTTGCTGAAGCTGTAAATCAAGACCCAAGGCTTGGCTTTCAGAATCTGGCCTTGGGTCTTCTGTTCCGAAAAGAAAAATGACAGCAAGAAATCCAGAGTTTGAGTTACTAGAATCACTCTATTCCTCTTCGACAGATTGCCTCGATGCGGCTCCGCTTTCCCAGCGCGAGCTGGCGGCCAAAACCGGTCTGTCCCTAGGCCTGACCAACACGCTTATCAAGCGGTTTATTGAGCGGGGCTGGGTAAAGCTGCTGCACCTGAACGGGCGCAAGGTAAAATATGCCCTGACCGCGGAGGGCATGGAAGAAATCGCGATGCGGGCGGTTGACTATTTTGCCCGAGCCTCCCAGAACGCCTCCCTCTATCGGCAGAAAATTGAAGCCTTTGTCGGTCATTATAGCCGGTTGGGCTATACGGGCTTACTGCTTCTGAGCCCCCATGAACTGGATTTTCTTTTCGAATATGCCTGCCTGAAGTATGGGCTTGTGTTCTGCAAAGAGCTGGATGCCTGCCCTGACGAGTTTTTCATGCCGGATGCCCGCTGTCTTGTCGTGTGCGAATCCAACAAAGCCTCAGCCTCCTGCGAAAAACTGCGTCAGAACCTTGCAGATTCGCAGTCGGTCGTCTATTGCTCTTTTTCCCAAATTCTCGCCTGCAAGGAGTATTGATGAAGTCGCTTCTTTCAAATCGAATCGCAGTTTTCAGCGTTATAGCTGCGCTTTTGCTCTTTGGCACGGCAATCCCCGGGTCCCAGCTTCAGGCGCAGACTTCTTCGAGCCGCCTTGCGGTTGAACTCAGCCATCCAGTCTACGCCATAATCGAGACAGCGGAACTGCGCGGGGTGCTGACGCGGCTTTCTTCCGTGAAGCCTTATACCAGCGCCCAGGTGCTCAAGCTTCTCGAGGCGATGCTGGCCAGGCCTGAAGCGTTTTCTCCAGCCGAACGCGTGCTGATTGAGCATTATGCCGTCGAATTTTCCCGAGGCACGGGCCAGGAAAAGTCCCTGCTCGCTGATGATCAGGGCAGCTTGCGGCTCTTTCCTGAAACGGGCACGGCTGCTCAAGAGGCATCTGCCGGCGCGGCGCCTTCCGGCGCAACAGCAGATGCCTTGCTCCCGGGCTCAGCCCGCGCAGGACTTCGTTTTGAAGCGACAACCCGCTTCGGCCTTGACGGGCTCTATGCCCTCGCCGCAGGCACCGGCACGGCACCGCTTAAGGACCTCTGGCATCTCAATTCCCGCCTCGTGCCCTACCTTTCGGCAGATGTGACACCCTGGCTTTCCATCAAAGGGGAAGCCGGCTTCGATATCGATAAGATCGAGCGCGGTCTCTACCTGCCCTACAGCTTTTCCAAGGAGTGGGATGCAGGGCATATTGATTTTTCGCCATCGCGCTACTCGAATGGCGAATTAGATTACCCTTCATTCAGCTACGACATCCGCCAGGACATTGCCGCCCAGACCGATGATGGCGGGCTGATGGTCCGGCTCTCGCGATTCAGGCGGGATTGGGGCGTAGGCTCGGGCAGTTTTTCGCTGTCAGGTACGGCCCGTCCCTTTGTCGGCCTGGAAATGGCGTTCCGGCCATCGCGCTTTTTTGCGGTATCCGGGCTGATGGGTTCGCTGACCAACTGGGAAAAGGGGAGCGCTGAGAGGAGCACGGATCCATCGGCTGCCACCGCCATCTCCTGGCAGAAAATGCTCGGCCTCCAACGGATGGAACTCTTTCCCTTCGATTGGCTCACCGTATCCGCGACCAGCAGTGTTGTCGGCGCCAAGCGTT
>JAJTBL010000247.1 GCA_021286925.1 Spirochaetia bacterium
GACAAGCCTGACATTCTGGGGCATGATGCAAAACGTACTGCCTCGCAATCTGGGCCTGCCTGCTCTCATTCTCATTCCGTTGCTGGTCGGCTTTTCCCGCGTCTATCTGGGTGTTCATTTTCCCCATGATGTTATCGGAGGCTGGGCTTTGGGGCTTTTGACGCTGGCCGCGGCTGCCCTTTTCGGAAATCGAATTGAGCAGATTCTGCATCAGCTTCATTTTCGATACAGAATACTGGCAGCTGCTGCTGTCGCTTTAATCATGAATTTTCTGATGCCTGCTGATACGATGCTCTCAGGGGCGTTCTTTGGCAGTGCAATTGGTTTTGCGATGGTGAGCAGAGACTTGCGTTTTAACGCCGCTGAAGGAGCCTTTGTGCAGAAATTTCTGCGGTATGCTCTCGGACTTGCCGTAACTGTTCTGGTGTATCTGGGGCCCAAAATGCTGACAAGCGCACTGCCAGCTTCACAGGAAGCCCTCGTACGCTTTATTCGGTACGGATTTGTCGGGTTCTGGATCAGCTTCGGCGCACCATGGCTCTTTCTCAAAGTCAAGCTGGTCAAGCTGGAAGAAACCTGAAATTACTCGCTGAGAGTAAAATCCTTGCTGGTCAGCGTGAAAATCTTGTTGGCGCCCGGGCTCAGATAGACTCGATTGGCGCTGTCGATAAAAACGGCATAGACATCTTTGAGGGACTTTATCAGCTCCATGCCATTTTTAAGCCCAAGGGCGAACACCGATGTGGACAGCGCGTCCGCGTCTATGCTGCTGTGCGTAATAATGGAAACCGATACAAGGCCGTTATCTACAGGATAGCCGTTTGATGTGCTCAGAATATGATGATACCGCTTGCCGTCCTGCATGAAAAAGCGTTCATAAATGCCGGAGGTGACAACAGTCATTTCAGGGCCGGTCACAAGGCCGATATATTCGCCGCGACTTGAGTCAGGATTTTGAATTCCAACACGCCAGAGCGAGCCATCCTTCTTTTTGCCGAACACCATCACATTGCCGCCCAAATCGATGACCGCCGCTTTTACCTTGTGCTTTGCAAGGATGCTGTCAACCTCATCCGCCGCGTAGCCCTTGGCGATCGCTCCGAGATCCAGGCGCATGCCCTTAACGGGCAGAAAAACCGTCTTGGCAGAGGCGTTGAGCTCGACTTTCCGATAGTCGATCAGTTTGAGTGTGGCCGTAATGTCTTTTTGTGCAGGGATCTTTGCGCCGTCAGTACCGATGCCCCAGAGCTTGACGAGCGGACCGACTGTCGGGTCAAAGGCGCCATTGGTCAGTTTGGCGTATTCAAGAGCCTTGGAGATGACAAAAAAGGTGTCCGGGGAAACTGCGACAGGCTTGATGCCGGCATTGGCGTTGACAGCAGCAATTTCTGTGCCATCTTTGTTGGCGCTCATGCGGTCTTCTATCTGGCGCAGGCGTGCGAAAACTTCATCGGTTGTCTTATTGGTTCCGCCATCGATGAGTCTGACAGTACAGACCGTACCGAGAACGAAATCGGTCCGGTTGACCTCGCTCTGCGCGGAAGGCGCGCAGGCTGTAAAAAAGAGCGCTGCGAAAAGCAGGGGAACAAAAACTTTGGAGCTGCGGTATGTCATAATAAATCTGCCTCTGGAATTTCCAATTTGTCGAATCCTAACGGTAATGAATAATGTGCGGTGTTTCCCGTTCGATGGTTGTCCGGGGACCATGGCCTGGGAAAACAACAGTTTCAGGCGGGAGCGCCACAAGTTTCTGCAAACTATGCACAATAAGTATGGGATCTGCATCTGGAGAATCGGTTCTTCCGATGCCGTCGCGGAACAATGTGTCTCCAGACACAACAAAGCCAGCTTCCTCGTCATAAAGGCAAATCGAACCGGCGCTGTGGCCTGGCGTATGGATGACCCGCAGACTGGTTCCCGGCACAAAGTCGCCGTCATTCAGAAAAAGCTCCGGTTCAGGCAGTGGTTTCCAATAGTTATTAAAAAAACTGGGAGCGCTGATAGCTTCAAAAAGGGCTTTGTTCGTCATTTCGCCCCTCGCACCCAGATAATGCGCATCAGAAGGGTGTATGGCGATGAGAATATGCCGATCCTGCCACGCTGTCAGCAGATCAGGCAGCGCCGCCGCATGATCGAGGTGGCCATGCGTCAGCACCACAAGGGAAACACTGATGTTTTTTTCTTCCAGAAATGCAAGAATTTTTGCAGGCTCGTCACCCGGGTCCACTAACACCCCGACTCCCCGGGATTCGATGGCATACACATTTTCCCCGATAGGGCCGACCCTGAGACGTTCAATTCGGGATATCACTCGATTATTTCCTTTTCGTTTTCCTGTGTCGAATCTGAACGTTTTTTGGCTGGCTTTATTTCCAGGGTGCGGTTGTGGAACTGGACACCGTTAACCGCTGAAATAATCTTCTCCGCTGATTCTTCAGGAACATCGATGAATGAGTAGTTGTCGAACAAATGGACACGGCCAAGCAACTCAGATTTGACACCTGATTTTTCTTCAATCAGGGAGCGCAGTTCCTGCGGGCGCAGACGCTGGCGTTTGCCCATGGAAACAAAGACCGGCACGGTCGGGACATTGAGTCGATTGATTATTTTGGCACTGCGCACAGGGCGCTGAGACGCCGCATCACTGCCTTCGGGTGCTTCAGAAGCTTTGACCGGGGATTTTGCCGTGGCTGGGGTTTTTGTCTGACGAACAGGAGCAGTCTGAGGGCGGGCCGAAGCTGTTGCCGTCCTGGTGACTCCGGCTGCGCGGAGTATCAGAAGGGCTGCTGCATAGGAGCGCAGGTGCAGCGGGATTTTCTTTCTGAAAGCTGAGCGAATCTGGGTAAGAAGCACCGGATCTGCCGGTGATTTCAATTCATCCTTAATGCCTTCCAAAAAGGCGTCAAGCGCTTCCTGGGGAATGTTTTTAGCTTCAGATTCTGTAGACACAAAATTCTCCTTGAACCAACCTCCTTGCTGGTTGGCGGCTTAAAATAGTTCCAGCAGTTTGTCGGACGTTTTCTTCAAATTTTAAAATCCGTCAGTCCGAAAAGCTCCAGAATGACCGTATGACTGCTGGGCGGAGCGCTACTGAGCCAGACTCAATTCTGTCAGTAGAAATACTCTGTACTTGACTGCTATAATGTAATATACAATGGCATGAAATCAAGTGTCAAAGGAAGCATGACATGGCAAAAGGCCCGGTTCCGGTTTGTCTCTGCCTCACCGGAAAAACAATCGGTCAGAATCTCGAAATTCTCGAAA
>JAJTBL010000248.1 GCA_021286925.1 Spirochaetia bacterium
AATCCGAACCTGATTGGCATCCGGCTCCGTAAACGGCAAATCGGGAATTCTATTCCAGGGGATGAGATTCACCTGCGCGTGCAGAGGCTTTACCCATTGCACGAGCTTGCGCGCGTCCGCGGGGCTGGAGTTCCGGTTGCCTGTCAGTGCGACCTCGAGGGTAATCCGCTCCCGCGTCATTTTCTGATAGGCTAGCAAGGCTTCTTTCAGCGCAGTCAAATCCCATGATTTGTTGACCGGCATCATCTCACTGCGAAGCTCATTGTCCGCGGTGGTGAGCGATATGGCAAGCCTGACTTTCGGTCCGTTTTTGGCGAGATCGAGAATACCCGGCACAATGCCGCTTGTGGATATCGTTATTTTTCTCAGCGACATGCCGATGCCTTCGTGATCGGAAAGCAGGGCGATGGCTTTTCTGACGGCGGGCAGATTGAGCAGAGGTTCGCCCATGCCCATGAATACCACATTCGAGATGAAGCCCTTCCGCTCTTTCAGAAAGTAGTATTGCTCGAGTATCTCATCAGGCCCGAGGTTCCTGAGAAAGCCCAGCTGGCCGGTTCTGCAGAACGTGCAACCCATGGGGCAGCCCACCTGGCTGGACAGGCAGGCTGTCTTTCTGCCTTCGATATCTTCGAGCAGAACGCATTCGACCGCTGAACCATCTCTGAGACGGATTTGCAGTTTCAATGAACCATCTGAATCTTCCAGTTCAGAGCTGACAGAGGATGAACGCAGCGAGCCATACAGCTCGGTGAGTCTATCACGCTCTGCGGCAGGGAGGTTGGTCATCGATGCGAAATCGGGTACGCCTTTGACAATCCAGGAGTACATCTGCCGGGCTCGGAAAGCATCCGAAAACCCGGCATCCTGTGCAATTTCAGCGGGAAAAAGCCCCGATGGGAATATCTTTCCGGCAGTTTCCATGGAAAAATTCAAGCCTGCGAACGTGATTGCAGTTTGGCGATAGCTTCCTGGATGAACAGATTCTTGATTCCCAGTTTCTGGAAGTCGTTGAGGACATCCAGCGCCTGCTGCGGTTTGCCGGCGGCAATGTACGCCTGAGCCAGTTCAAGATAAATCCGGTAGTTTTTCGGATCATTCTGAATCAGCATTTTCAGGCTGGTGATTGAATCTTCATGCTTACCCTGCATGCGTGCTATGACAGCGAGCCCCAGGACGGCATAGATGTCGAATTCGATATTGAGCGCATTCTCATAGTACTGGGTGGCTTTTTCAAGATCGCCCATATTGCGGTAGGCATCGCCTGCGCGGGTGAGAATAACCTTATTCTTCGGATCCTTTTCCAGAATCTTGTTCCAGTAGACCAGCGACTGATTTTGCTTGCCGATGCCCCGGTAACAGTCTGCGATACCGAAAAGCGCATAGAAGTTTTCGGGTTCGCGCTCCAGCGCTTTGTCAAAATAGGGAATGCCCTTGTCGAATTGCTTGAGTTTGCGGTAGCAGTTGCCGATTGAGGTCAGCACGCGGATGTCAACATCATTTCCCTGCAGATCGACCATTCTCTGCCAGTAGCTGAGGGCTTCCTTATATTCCTTGAAATCATAATGAAGGTGTCCCAGCCCGATGAGCGCATAGTGATTATCAGCTTCCATCTCGAGAACACGCTGATAGATTGCCTTGGATTTTCTGAAATCGTGTACCTTGCGGTAGGCATCCGCTACCCGGGTCAATACCGTGATATTGGTATTGTCGTGGAGCAGATACTGTTCCCAGATTTCGATCGCTTTGTGGTACTGGTTCAGCGCCTTGTAGCAATCGGCAAGGCCGAAGAGCGCATAGCTGTTGCCTGGGTGGAACACAAGGCATCTGCGGTAATAGTCGGCTGCTTCCTTAAAAGAGCCTCGCTTGCGGAACGCGTCGCCAAGTCCGACCAGGGCATAGTTGTTTTCCCGGTCTTTTTCAAGAATCTGAGCAAAACTTTCCACCGCTTCATCAAAGCGGTTTTCCTTGAGGAGCTGGTAGCCCTTTTTGGAAGCATCGGAAATTTCGCTGATCTCGGTTTCCAGAGTTTCGGGAATGTCGAAGCTCTCGTCAGTGAAGGGGGAAGCGATTGGTTCGTCCATATTTTTTCCTCTTGGAAGAAAGCGTATTTTGAATTATTGACGTTCTTTATCAAGATGTTGTTATTGTTTTTGCTTTCTTTCCTGTTTTATCATTATATAACAATAATCTATTATTTGCAATGAGCAAAATGCGGGAGCAGAAGATGGCGGACAGCTAGTGCATGCGGTAGAATCTGACAATCGATCTGCCGTATGCCCGCTCGTCAACAGCTGACAGCGCACCGACCGCGGCCGGTATTCTGTTTTCCCGCGGAAAATGCAGGAGCACAAGGCTGCCAGGTTTCAAGCTCCGGCCGGACTGCGCAAGGGAGAGCAGTTCCTCCTTGTAGGCATAGGGGAAGGGGGGATCGAAAAAGAGTATGTCGAAACTTTGACGGTTGCGCAAAAGAAAACGCTCAACCGGCATCGCGTGACATTCAATTCGCTGTTCAGAAATAGACACATTCTTGAGAAGAATGGGAAACTTGGTCCTGTCCTTTTCGACACAGGCAACAGGATTCGCTCCGCGGGAAGCTGCCTCAAGCGCGATGATGCCGGAACCCGAAAACAGATCGAGAAAAGACAGCCCTGTTAAATCGCCCAATACTGCGAAGACCGACTCACGCATTCTGTCCATGGCAGGGCGGATTTCAAGCTGGCTGTCAGGCAGTTCAACCGTTCTTCCGCAATATTTGCCGCCAGTAATTCTCATGCTATCACCTAAAAGTTTCTGGAGCGGAATTCGCGCCGTATTTCGCGTTCGACATCGCGCTCCTTGATAACCGCTCGCTTGTCGAATGCCTTCTTGCCCTTGCAGAGCCCCAATTCGATTTTAACCAGCCCATGTTTGAGATACACGGAAAGCGGGACCAAGGTATAGCCTTTTTCCTGAACTTTTCGGGTGATACGCTTGATTTCCTGTGCATGCAGAAGCAGTTTTTTAGGACGCTCCGGGTCATGGGAAAAAACCGAGGAAAAGCTGTATTCGGCAATATTGAAATTCTTGAGCCAGATTTCGCCGTTTCGAACTTCGGCGAAACCGTCGGGGAAGGACACTTTGCCATCCTTGATGGACTTGACCTCCGTTCCCTTGAGTTCGATGCCGCATTCAAAAGTCTCATCGACAAAATAATCATAATGGGCGCGCCGATTGACGGCCACGACTTTGACATTCTCCGG
>JAJTBL010000249.1 GCA_021286925.1 Spirochaetia bacterium
CGGGAATCTGCATACTCGCCCATCGCGAGAAGAAGAAGGCGATATAATTCAGCATGATCGTAGCGACAACTTCGGAAACCGAAAATTTAGCCTTCATCCAGCCGACGATTCCGCCCCAGAGCGCTCCGGCCAATCCGGCGGCGAGCAATGCAACAAACCAATGCAAGAAAGGAACAGCCGGGAAATAGAGTGCGACAAACTGTGCAACGGTAAGGCCCATGATGTATTGACCTTCAGCGCCGATATTGAAAAGTCCTGTCCGCGCTGCGAAGCCCATGGATAGTCCGCACAGGATGAGCGGAACGCTGGCAGTCAGCCATTCGCCGATGTAACGGGAATTCCAGACGCCTCTGGTGATGTCAAGACCGGTAAGCGTCTGCAGCATCGCTTGATACATGCCTGCAGGGTTCTTCCCGACTATAACGACAAGAATGGTGCCCAGCAGAAAGCCCAGGATAACGACGAAGATGGAAACATAGGCATCACTTGCCAATGCCTTATAGATAAAAGATGTTGAATTTTTCTTCATACCGAGGCCGCCTTCGGTGTTGTTTTTTGAATTCCTGCCATCATGGCGCCGATTTCATGCTCTTCGGCATCCGACTGGTCGATGATGCCGGTGATTTCGCCTTTGGAAATGGCAGCGATGCGATCGCAGAGCGCCATGATTTCATCCAGCTCGAAAGAAACAAGGAGGATGGCACGCCCTTTATCCCGCTCTTCGACGATCCTTTTGTGGATGTTTTCAATTGCGCCGACATCCAAACCCCTGGTAGGCTGCGAGATTACCAGAAGATCAGGGGACAAATCGATTTCCCGCGCGATAATGGCTTTCTGCTGATTGCCGCCAGACATGGATTTGGCTTTGGTTGCCGGCCCCTGTCCGGCTCGAATATCGAACATCGCAATAAGGCGTTCGGCATTTTCTCTGATTGGTTTGGGATCCAGAACGCCAAATGGTTTTGCATAATTCTTGCTTCGGTATGTTTTCAAAATGAGATTTTCATCGAGCCTAAAATCCAATACCAGTCCGTGTTTATGCCGGTCTTCCGGGATATGGCCGATGCCGGCGCCGATTCTTTCTCTGATGCTTGTTTTAGTGATGTCCTTCCCATTTACCAAAATCGTGCCTTTTTCTGCAGGACGCAAGCCTGTCAGTGCTTCCACCAGTTCGGACTGGCCGTTCCCATCCACTCCCGCAATACCGAGAATTTCGCCGCTCCGAACGCTCAATGAAAGGTTCTTGACTGCCTGCAGACCTCGGTTGTTCCGGACCGTCAAATCCTTGATTTCCAGCACAACCTTGCCAGGATTGCACACTGCCTTGTCGACTGAAAACTTGACATCACGTCCCACCATCATGGAAGCCATTTCGGATTCTGTCGCATCGGCTACATTCACGGTTCCTATAACTTTGCCGCGCCGTAAAACGGTGCACCTGCTGGCAGCTTGCTTTATTTCCCGCAGCTTGTGGGTTATTAAAATGATTGTTTTCCCTTCCTGCTTCAGGCGCGCAAAGATCTTCATGAGCTCATCGATTTCCTGCGGTGTCAAAACTGCGGTTGGCTCATCAAAAATCAGGATATCAGCGTTTCGGTAGAGAATTTTCAATATCTCAACCCGCTGCTGCATTCCGACAGAAATGGAATCGATGGTAGAGCGCGGGTCGACATCAAGACCATATAACCGCGACAGCTCGGCAACACGTTTTTCCGCCGATTTTATATCGATATTGCCAAAGCGGTTCCGCGGTTCGCTTCCCAAGATGATATTTTCGGTGACTGTATAATTGTGAACGAGTTTGAAATGCTGGTGAACCATGCCAATGCCGAGGCGGGTCGCATGATTCGGGTCCGTGATAAGCACTTCTTTGCCTCGAATTTTGATCGTTCCGCTGTCAGCCTGGTATAAGCCGAAGAGAATGGACATCAGCGTCGATTTGCCGGCACCGTTTTCACCGAGTATCGCGTGGACTTCATTGTCCCTGACCCGCAAGGTCACATCGTCATTGGCTACCACGCCCGGGAAAGCCTTGGTGATCCCGAGCATTTCTATCGCGAAATCTTCCATCGAGTTGTCCTTGTTCGCGGAGTATTGATTTTAAAATACCACAGAAAAAGAAAGCCGCGCCAGTTGCCTGGCACGGCTGCAAATCCGGTTTCTGATCTTTCTTCAGAAACCTGTGTCACGAATTACTGGTTGTCGCTTGCCTGCAGATTGCTCGGTACAACACCGGCTTTCTTAGCTTCGGCATAGGTTGGAATAATCTTGATTTCACCGGATATGATCTTGGCTTTTGCTTCGTTCACTTTCGCGACGATGTCCGCGCCCAGCTCGGGGTTTTTATCAGAGAAACCGACACCATCAGCTTTGGTGTCAAATACAACCACTTCACCCTTGAAGGTGTTGGCTTTCACCTGTTCAAGCGCGTACTTGGTCGCGGATTCGACACGTTTCAACATCGAGGTGAGGACAGCGGACTTTCCTTCTGCGTAGATGCCGTCTTCATACTGGTCTGAATCTACGCCGATTGCCCAAACATTTTTGCCCTGTGAGCGATATTCCTTGGCCTGAGCGATTGTACCATTGCCAGTGCCGCCTGCGGCTGAGAAAATAGCGTAGACGCCTGAATCATACCAGTTCTTGGCCTGTGCTTTGGCGAGCTCCGGCTTGCCCCAGTCGTTCGCGTAGTAATCGACAATGGCCGCGTTCGGCAGAACCGACTTGATTCCCTGAACATAGCCCATTTCGAATTTGGTGATGACGGGACCAGGTACACCGCCGATAAATCCGAACTTCGGATTTTTGATACCGTCAGCCTGTGCCTTGAGCGCTGCGGCTACGCCAACCAGGTAGGAGCCTTCATGTTCGGAGAAGGTCGCCTCCATGACATTCGGTTTTCCGACCCAATCGACATCAACTATCAGGTATTTCTGCTTTTCGTACTTGGGGGCCACTTCGCCAAGCGCGTCAGCCCAGGTAAAACCAGTTACAATGATAAGGTCGTATTTTTCATCAGAAGCCTGCTTGAGATTGGGAATGTACATGTCCTGTGTCTGAGCAGTCACGACATCATACAGTTTTCCTTTCTGTGCCTGCTTTTCCCAGGTGTCGCCATAGAATGACAGAATACCCCGCCAAGCGGCCGCATTGAATGATTTATCGTCAATACCGGTTGCATCGGTCAGCCGACGGGTTGTCGGCATAGCTGGAGCCTTGGCTTTTGCTTGATT
>JAJTBL010000250.1 GCA_021286925.1 Spirochaetia bacterium
TCGAGAATAAACCGCCTGGCCGATTTGTCCTCGATAAGCTCGACAATCCTGGCGGTGGATAAGCTATCGGGTGTTTCCCGGTATATCTGCTCCAATGCCGCAAAGATGGCATGCGCGCGGCTATCATCAAGATCTTCGACCTGTACCAGTGCAGAAAGCTTTTTGAAACTTTCCGGCTTCAGCGCGACAGCGGCCATAAAAACAAGGTCGGCTGTACGGGCACCGCTTGCTGTATTAGCAAGTATAGGTCTTCCGTCAAGCTTTTGCAAATTTCTAGCTGAAGGTATTTTGCTCTTTGCTCTTAAATAATCGGTCTGAATTGCCGAGGAATTGATTCCAAAACTCCTGGAAACCTCTTCAATGAAAGCGTTTTGCTTGACCTCTGAATCCAGAGCATCGAGATATGGGTAGAAAAAAGCCACTGCCCGTGCTTTACCTTCCATCGAAGTAAGGTCAAACATCTCGCGGGCTTGCTGAATCAGAAAAACCCCAGCATTTATACAGTATTCAAGGGATTTTTTCAATGCATCAGGCCCTTGTTTTTCAAGTATTTCAGAGGCATCCTTGAAGTCCTTGAAGCTTGCAACCATTACTTCAAGCCCTGCGGCTGCGGCAATGGAAATGGCGCGCTCTGTCGCTTTTTTCCCTGCGGAGTCAGCATCGAATGTCAGAATTACTTTTTCAGCGCGGCGCCGTACGAGCTGAGCCTGGCGGGAGGTAAAAGCGGTTCCAAGGGGGGCGACAGCGTTTTTCACGCCGGCCGCGTGAAAAGAAATCGCATCCATATAGCCTTCACAAATAACAGCTGTTCCTGTCGCTTTGATAGCTTCCAGAGCTTTGTCAAAGGCAAAAAGGTTTTCCTGTTTTTTGAAAATAGCAGTATCGGGGCTATTGATATATTTGGGGCCTTCTCCATGAATAAGCCTTCCGCCGAAAGCAATGATTCGTCCCTTTGGATCACTGATAGGGAAAATTATTCTGTCAGCAAACAATGGAAAAGATCTGTTTTTCTGCGAGAAAAGCCCTGTTCTCCCTAAAAACTCTTCAGAGTATCCCTTGCTTTTAAGAAAACCGTAAAGCCAATTCTTATCAGCTGGTGCATATCCAAGAAGAAATTTCTGTATCTCCTTATCTGACAAACCTCTTTTTTCCAGAATCTGCAGGGCCTCCCGGCCGGACTCATGTTTAACAAGCAGCCAATGAAAGGCTCGCGCAAGTTTTTCATACATTTCATAAAGCTGAAAACGTTCGCTCTCTTCTCTGGAATCTATGTTTTGCTCGAGTTTCAGCGGAACATTCGCTTTTTCGGCAAGCTCGGAAACTGCTTCAAAAAAGCTGAGCTTCTCGGTTTCCATCAAAAAATCTATGAGCGAACCGCCCTTGTGACAGCCAAAACAATAGAAAAGCCCTCGCTCGGCATCAATCGAAAAGGATGGAGTCCGTTCCGTGTGAAAAGGGCACAACCCCCACCATTTATTTCCCTTTTTTGTCAGGCGAACCTTTTCCTGATAAACAGCAAGGAAGTTGGTGCGATCCATGATTTCCTGAATTGTTGCTTCGGGAATTTTTGCCATAAGCTTCCTTGTATCAATACCCTTTTACTGAAATTCCGTTCTGGACATGCTCATCGAATGATCGAGAAAAAATGTGAGAACCGCTGCCGTCATCGGAAAGCCTGAAATAAAGATAATCATTTTGGGGTGGATTGAAAACCGCATTCAGGGAAGTTATGCCTGGATTTGCAATTGGTCCGGGCGGAAGCCCTCGGTTTCGGTACGTGTTGTAGGGATCTTGTATTTGCAAATCGCTGAAAAATATTTTTTCAGGGTGCGGCCTGCCCAATCGCTCAGTCAGTATATAAACAACGGTCGCGCAGGATTGCAGGGGCATACCGATTTTCAATCGATTCAAGAATACGCGCGCTATCTTGCCGGCATCCTCTGGCAAGCGGTATTCGCGTTCGACGATAGAGGCAAGGATAACCTTGCTGAACAGCTCCTGATGGTACTGAACAGAGCTTCCGGCAACGTTTTTCAGCTTCTCAAAGAAGTTTGCAGTCATCAACCGAACGATTTCTTCAGCGGAGGTGCTTTCTGAAAAGAGGTAGGTATCAGGAAATAAAAAACCTTCCGCTGATAGCGCAGGAATGCCGATTTCTTTGAGTAAATCCGGCGATTTTACTGCATCACTGAATGCTTTTGCGCTGGTAATCCCTTCTTGTTCAAGCAACGCGGCAATTTGCCGGGCAGTATATCCTTCAGGTATAGTGATTCGTATCGTTGAGACTCTTCCATCTATAAACAGCTTGGCAATCTGAATTGCAGAGAGGTTCGGCTTGATTCGGTATGAGCCGGCTTTCAGTTTGGCATCGCTGCCAGAAAGTTTTATAAAGAGCTTGAAGAAGACGGGGCTTCGGATAAGGCCTTTCTCTTCCAGCGTTTTGGTAAGTGATGATACTGATTGCCCTTTTTCAAAAATGATCAAGACAGGCGTCTGGTTTTCAGAAGATTCATGAGCTTTACGGGGGGCGGGCGGAGAATTCAAAAGGAATAACACCGCAGCAAGAATAGCTAAACAAATGACAGCAGCTGCCGAAATATTTTGTTTTATTTTTTTCATGCAGGTGTACTCGACGTTGTTTGCATGTCAAAACACAATAGATTCATCATTTTCCCTTAACCCAGACGGGGTTCAGCCTGCCTTGAACAATCGCATCCTTGATAATTTCCGGAGCAACATTCCCTTCACCCTGTATGCCGGGGCACCAGTGTGCTTCTTCATTCCAGGATTTTTCATCCTTGAGAATATCATCCCAAAATGGATATGTCCGACATTGGACTGGCCGCACAGGATATATCGAGCATGATGAAGCTTCCAGGAAAATGCACGCGAATCCTTCTTTTTCTTTCAGTGAATATGAAATTCCATATTGGGTCGAAACTGGTATGCAATAGGTTTCCAAGAAGGATTCTTCTGATATGTTGAGATGCCCGGCGATGGCAATAATGTCGTTTTGAGACAGCCACACATAGCCGGGACTGCCGCGGCAGCATTCGCCGCATTGGGTACATTTAAACCGCAACCCTTGTTTTTCAGCGGATTCGAACAATTGCCACTCCAGCAGAACTGATAACGAAAAAAAACCTCCTCTGAAAAGAGGAGGTACTGGGGAGAGAAGGATTTGAACCTTCGAAGGCGTAAGCCAACAGATTTACAGTCTG
>JAJTBL010000251.1 GCA_021286925.1 Spirochaetia bacterium
CTGACAGGCTGTTGGAACCAGATTCCAGAGACGCGAATTCTTTAGGTGTCCTGTACCCAACTGAGCTCATGTGTCTCAGCCGCACGATACCCTCAAAACTTCAGGCAATCCATCGCCGGATTCCCGTCTGCCCTTCAGGCTCCCGGAATTTTGCATTTCACCTGTTCCCACCTGTTTTTCAGACTGCACGGTGAATGCCGTGTCACAGAAGGGGCACCGCATAATACGCGGCCCGCCTTGCTGCATGCTGCGCGCCTCCATCCCGCGAATACGAGGGGAGGCGCATGACCGGTGCCGCCTGCAAGCCCGCAGCCACAGGAGCGGGCAAAAAAGCGGGCCGTCGCCGAGATGGCGCATGACCGGTGCCGCCAGGCAAAATCCCTCACTTTTCTGTTGCATTTTGGAACAGATTCTCTATACTTGATGTCATAAATTGAGACAGGACGGCAGCGATTCCGCGTTTCAAATGTGAGCACAGGCTGAGGGGCGCCGCGTTTTTCATGGTGAGCACCACAATTTCGGCCGTGCCGGGCAAAAAAAGCGGCGATTGCCCGCGCTTCGAGCTTTATTTGGGAAACCCGGCAGTTTTTTTCGTTCAGGCACGGAAGTTGCATAAAGAGGTTTGGTTATATCTGTTTGCCTGCATACAAAGTTGACAGGCAGACAGTGGTGCATTAGAACAAAGTTCAGGAGGCATGTATGAAAGGAAAACGGATTGTTCAGGCGGTCATGATTCTCGCAGTGCTGCTCATGACAGCTGGACAGGTATTTGGCCAGGCGGCTTTCAAGCCCAAAGCGGAGTACACCATGCAGGTCAACGTCGGCCCCGCCTATGACTGGGGTGTCGGGGCGCAGAAGTGGGCGGATCTCGTAAAAGAAAAGACGGGCGGAAAGATTATCATAAAGCCGTATTTCGGATCCTCACTGCTGGCGGGCAAGCAGACCAACTGGTATCAGGCGGTTGCGGACGGAAGCATTGATTTTGTTGTCGAATCAACCATCAACGCTTCCAGTGTTGTCAAATCCTTGAACCTTTTCAGTCTGCCATTCTTTATTGGCTCCTATGATAATGTCGATAAAATCGAATCCGGAAAAGCCGGACAGATGATTATCAACGAGTTCGAAAAAGGCGGCATCAAATTCCTGGCATGGGGAGAAAACGGTTTCCGCCAGGTGACCAACAGCAAGCGCCCCATCAAGACACCGCAGGATATGGCGGGATTGAAATTCCGTGTTGTCGGCTCCCCGATTTTCATCGATATTTTCAAACAGCTTGGCGCCGATGCGGTCAGCATGAACTGGGCTGATGCGGTTACCGCGTTCCAGCAGGGTGTTGTCGACGGGCAGGAAAACCCGAAATCGGTTCTGACGGTCGTCAAGATCTGGGAATATCATAAATACATGACCAACTGGTATTACGCGATTGACCCCCTTATCTTCGGTGTCAACGCGGATCTTTGGAAAAAATTCCCGGCAGATATCCAGAAGGCTATTCTTGACGCTGCGGTTGAAGCTGGCGAATATGAGAAGGCTCTCGCCCGCGCTTATCTCGATGGTACCAAATCCCTCGACATCCTGAAGAATAAATTCAAAGTCGCAGAAGCCCCGATTGAACCCTTCGGATTGGCTGTGTCAAAAGGCATGGTTATCACTGACCTTACCAAAGAGCAGATGCAGGCATTCAAGGACGCGACTAAACCCGTGTACGACAAGTGGATTCCAACCATTGGCAAGACAATTTACGAAGCAGCCATTGAGGACATGAAAAAATAAGAGTTGATTCTGCAGAGGCGGGGCTGGCAAAGATCAGCCCCGTTCTCTTTGCATCAGTGTGCATCACATCATCCGTGAGGGGAAAAAGGTTTCCTCGCACGGTTCTTGTTACCTGGAGGCTGTCGGATGGCTGATAAAAAGAAACTGCATCTTGATGAACTGCTTGCCGCTTTTTTTCTTGGTATTATGGCGGTGCTGACGTTCATTAATGTTCTGAATCGCTACATATTCAAATCGAGTTTCGCGTTTACCGAAGAAATAACGGTCAGTCTTTTTGTCTGGATTACGCTCCTCGGAATTGCCATCGCATTCAGAAGAGGTTCCAATCTCAAAATGACCAATCTCTATGATTCTTTGAAACCAGGCATGAAAAAGGCGGTTCTGCTGGTGTCGGGGATCATTGGGCTCATAATTTTCGGTTTCCTGATTTACAACTCTGTCCGGGAAATCTACAAGAACGTGACGTTTTATCACACAACATCAGAGGCGCTTGGTATCCCGACATGGATTTACAGCATGGGGACGCCGGTTTTTTCGCTCTTTGTCATTAAAGAGCTCGTGGCGAGCACCTTTAAAAGCATAAAAGAAGTGAATAGCGAGACCAGCACAACCAGGGAGGAACAACAATAATGGCAGCCCTGTTAGTATTCGGCGTTTTCATAGTCCTGGTTATTTTTGGTACTCCCATTGGCCTTGCGCTGGGAGCTGCGGGAATAGGCGCAATTACCAACTTCAATCTTGGTATTGCGATGATTTCACGAAATTTTGAAGCCAATATTTCGAAATTTCCCCTGATAGCGATTCCTTTCTTCATCTTAGCCGGCATTCTCATGGAAAAATCGCGCATCGTGGATGGAATTTCGAAATTCATTATTTTGCTTGTTGGAAAGCGAACCGGCGGTCTTGCGATTGCCGGAGTTATTACCTGTATTTTCTGGGGCGCTGTTTCAGGTTCAGGCCCGGCAACCGCGGCAGCCTTGGGGTTGGTGTTCATTACGCCGATGATCAAGCAAGGCTACAATAAATATTTTGCGGCAAGCACGATTGCGGCAGGCGCGGGGCTCTCGATAATAATTCCTCCCAGCATTTCGTTCATCGTGTACGGAAACCTGACCAATGTTTCAGTCGGTGCGCTGTTTCTTGGCGGCGTCATCCCTGGCATTATTGTCGGTCTCTTTTTAATTGGCGTTGTGTATATACAATCCAAAAAATATAATTTCCGCGGAACCGAAGAAACGGGCACCGGGAAAGAAATTCTGAAAGCTTTTCTGAGTTCCATCTGGGCGCTGCTCGCACCGGTTATCATTCTCGGATCCATCTACGCCGGTATCGCGACACCGACAGAGTCGGCAATAATGGGTGTCTTTTATGCGCTTTTTGTTGGAATTTTCGTTTATCGAACAATCAATTTCAGGATTATAGTTGAGGCATTGGCCGACACTGCGGTT
>JAJTBL010000252.1 GCA_021286925.1 Spirochaetia bacterium
CCGGCTGAGCGCAATATTAGTGACCCATAATCACGTTCATCACATTCGGGGGCTGAAAACTCTCATGCGAATCTACCAGCCTACGGTTTACGCTTCCAACGCTCGGCTTTTCGGCATTGCCTGCAGAAAAGTCCGGGACCAGGATGTGCTCGAAGAGGCAGGTTTTTCCATTCTGGCCATCGCGGTGCCGGGCCATTCTCAGGATTCCGTAGCTTACAAGATCGATAATGTGATTTTTTCAGGCGATGCCCTGCATGCAGGCCTGATCGGCAAGACAACCTCATCCTTTAACGCTCAAGCGCTCGCGGAACGACTGGTGTCACGGATTCTCTGCTATGATGACGATGTCATGATTTTCCCGGGGCACGGCCCCCCGACCACGGTTGGAACGGAGAAACGTTTCAACCTCGGCCTGCGCCCGGGATTTGCCAAGCTCCTCCATCCCAATTACGACTTTTTTGTCTGAAACCTGCTGAAAGAACGGGATAAAAAGGAGGGGCAAGGGGCTTTCAAATTTCAGCGCCTTTTGAAAGCCCCTCGCTGTCATTATTTATGCTTTCCTGCCAAGCCCTGAGAGTTTCAAGTATTTTTTGCCCACATCCGCCCAGTGCCCCGGGACGACAACCAGATGATTCCCAAGCGGCTTTTCAAGAAGTTCTGTCAGCGCCGCTCCATCCATCTCGATAACTGCCTGAGTCCTGCAGAGCCCTTCTTCATGAGGACTCGCGATGATAGTTCCTTCAGCCAAAAATACTGAATCCAGCCCGGTTCCGCCGATTCTGACAACCGTGACCGGTCCCTGCGGCATCGTGCCGGCGACCGCGACACCCAGTCCTGATTCAAAATGCGAACGCACACCGTACCCGGTCAGCAGTGTTCTCGGAACCGTGCAGTGCGCGAGCAGCATCGTACCTCTTCCAGCGGAGGCATTCGCAGCTGGCTGAATATCGGCAGGGTTGGCCATCCATGCCGGCTTGCCTGAAAGAGCCCGCATCCACACCAAAGCCAGAATGGCAGGGATATCGCCTTCACAGCCAGCGTCGATACCTTCATCGGCGAGCTGTGACAAGGCGAAGCATCCGGTGGACTGATCCAGCAGGACCAGGTCAAAACAGCGCAGGGTGATCGCGTCGAGATTCCGCTCCGCGACAATCTCCCTGATAGCCCGGTAAATAGTATCTGATTTATACAGGTCGCTTGGTTTGCTTTCCCTGACAAACGAAGCATTGGTAAGAAATTTCGCCGCTGCGGCTCCGTAGTTCTCATCTGCGTTTGCTTTCCTGATAGCATCGATTTTTTCTTTCAGTTCAAGAAAATCGACCGGCACGATGGTGGCGCCCCAACTCTTTTTTACCGTCTCCGGAGAATGCCGGGAGGCAACCAGCCAATCAGAAGCTTCGCCGATCGCGCCGATAACCGCGGAGCGGACTCTCATCAGCGCCGCAAAAATGTTCGCGAGCTTTTCTATTTCGAGTTTTGCCTGCTCATCCTTATCGGATTTTACCAGTACAATGGTACCCTCGCCTCCATCCTGCTGAATTTTTGCCAGAATCTCCAGAGAAGCAGGAAGTGAATTCTGGTGCGGGTGTGCCAGGAGAACCACCGGCAGGCGCTTTGCGAGCAGCTGGGCTTCCTGAATCTGCGGCAGCACCACGGATTCCGTTCCGCCTGTCAGCACAAAGAAAAAGACCGGCTCCTTTTCGGGCGCATCGGCGGGAGCGTTGATTCTTCTTCCTCCCGCAGCTTCAAGCAGAGGCTGGTATCGTGAAAATATAGCCTCAACCGCTTTTGCGTCATGCAATATCGAACTAGCAACCGTATACGAAAATTTCTGCATTCAACATGCCTCCTCATAATTTTTCTTTCTGCAAAACTTTATTCTACCAGATTTGTTCAGCGCGGAAAAGCTCAGGCGGAGCGGCAAATGCTCCCTGCGCTTCAACCAAACGCAATTCGCGGCTCCCAGCTTGGTGTGTTGCCTGAAAAACCGCAAAAACTACATTAGCCATGCGCTCAAAGGCCGCAAGAGGGTTTTTCGATTTCAGATACTGTCCCAGGAAAAGAGCTGAAGCCAGATCCCCCGCCCCATGCGGGTGTTTGTTGAAATACAGCCGGGGGGTTGTAATTCTATACCCTGCTCCGCCACAGGAAAGCACCATGGAAATACTTTCCTTTTTATCGCGGCTGTTCTCCAAACTTGAAACAACAATAATTCCGGGACCTTTTTCGTGAAGGATCTGACAAGCTTCCTTTATATCCTGCTCCGTGGTAATGGCAACACCGGACAGAAGCTCCGCTTCAAATCGATTGGGCTTCAAAATGGATGCCTGCGCGAGGACTTCACGCTGCAGAAACTGGAGAACTTCCGGTTTGACGTAGATGCCGTGTTCATCATCGCCAAGCACAGGATCACAGCAATACAGGCATCCGGGAACCTGTTTTTGCAATTCTTTGACAATGCCGACTACTGCATCTGCGTTTTCCGGGTCGCCAAGATAGCCTGACAGAACCGCCTCACAGGATGCGAGCACACCGGATTTTCGAAGTCCTTCAAGAATATCTCGCAGGTGCTGGGCAGGAAAGCTCATACCTGTCCACCCTTCATAACCAGTGTGGCTAGAAAATTGAACCGTGTTGAGTGGCAAAACTTCCAGCCCCATCCGTTCGAGCGGGAAAACGGCAGCCCTGTTGCCGACATGACCGAATACGACGTGCGATTGAATCGAGAGAATAGCCACTATCAGCTCCTCAGTGTTGTGTGTTGAATTTCGCTCATGCAATCGACAAGAATCCTGTTCAGTAAATCCATGCCCTGATCGGAAAGCCGCACAAACCGGGGATCAGGAAGACAATATTCCGCCCACTTTTTAAGAGTATTTGCCATCAAAGCACGGGGATCCCTGCCGAATCTCAATTGAAATTGCTTTGAATCAAGCCCCCGCGCCGTCCTCAATCCCATCATGATCATTTCAAGCTCAGCATCTGCGGCGTTTATTAATTCAGGTTCGACATTTAAAAAGGAAGATTGCGCGAGGAAGCGATCAAGATTCCTGTCGCCTTCAAAACGGACGGTCACGCAGGACGGGTCATCGCCTCCAGCGACATTTAGCGAGGAAACCGCTCCGCTCCCCACACCGATCCAGGATCCCATGCCCCAATATATCTGGTTATGAAGGCTTTCTTCATGCGAACGAGCAAAATTGGAAATCTCATAGCG
>JAJTBL010000253.1 GCA_021286925.1 Spirochaetia bacterium
TGTCTTCTTCTTTTACTTCTGCGGCTCCGAACTGCGCGATTTCAGCAGTTACGGACTCTTTGGCTTTTCGGAAGGGTTCTTCTTCCGACGGCAGGATAACGACAAGTTCGTATTGTCTCATGTATTCCTCCCTGTGGACGTATCTGCCCATACGGGCAGGATTTGATTCAGTCACAGGCTTGCGCCGGACTGGATAAAGAGGGCTTAGTTTTATAGCACATTTTCTATTCTTTATGCAATCGGTACACTGCTAAGACGATTCGATTCAGCTCAAAAGAGACAACTTGCCGGACAGTTGCAAAGAACGGTGCTTTTTCTCATAATGCCAGATAAGCCCAGAATGGAGGAACCATGTCCGCTTACATAGAACCACGAGTCTTGAAAGGCTTTCGGGATTATCTGCCCGCCGCAGAGATCCAGCGGAAAAAGCTGATCCAAAAGCTGGAAACGGCATTTTCGCAATTCGGATTTGTCCCCATCGATACTCCGGTGCTTGAGTATGCTGAAATCCTGCTCGGAAAAGGCGGCGGGGAGACCGACAAGCAAGTCTACCGCTTCAAAGATCATGGAGACCGCGACGTCGCAATGAGATTCGATTTAACCGTGCCATTTGCTCGCTTCATGGCCCAGCATGTCGAAGAACTCTATCTTCCCTTCCGCCGCTATCATATCGCCAAAGTTTGGAGAGGCGAAAACACCCAGCGCGGCAGATATCGCGAGTTCATGCAGTGCGATTTCGACATTGTCGGCACCGATTCAGCTTCAGCAGATGCCGACATCGTCCTGACGATAATTACCGCGCTGAAATCGCTCGATATTGGCGGTTTTACTGTCAGAGTCAACCATCGCGGGCTGTTCAACCGCTTTCTCGAACACAAGGGGCTTTTTGAAAAATCAACTGCTATCCTGAGAATAGTCGACAAGCTTGAAAAAATCGGAGTTCAGGCGACAAAAGATCTTCTCATAGCAGAATCCGACGAAAAAACAGCTGATGATATATTATATTTCATACATCCTGAAGCTGGTTTTACAGAAACCCTGCATAAAATGCGGGCCTTGTGTGCAGCAGAGGATTCACGAGCGGATGAAGCGTATCAGCGGATCAACACTGTGTATGCTATCACACGCAAAGCGGGTCTTGCGGATTACATACAGCTCGATCCCAGTATTACCAGAGGACTCGACTACTATACGGGCATTGTTTTTGAAACCTCTCTGTCCAGAATGCCCGAAATCGGCTCCGTATGCTCAGGCGGCAGGTACAACGAACTCGCCAATCTTTACACTGACAGAAAATTGCCAGGTGTCGGTGCGAGTGTCGGCCTTGACCGTCTAATAGCAGCTCTCGACACGCTTGATGCACAGAAATCGCAGCAGCCCTGCCCCGCTGTTCTCATAGGCGCCCTGGATGAGCAGCTGATCGCCGACTATCATGCCCTTGCGGTGGAATTGCGCAGTCACGGCATTTCGGTTGAAGTGTATCCGGAAGTCAGAAAACTTCCGGTTCAGTTTAGCTTCGCTGAAAAAAAGCAAATTCCCTGGATGATTCTGCTGGATGCCAAAGCGCTGAGCGCGAATGAGCTACCGCTCAAGATACTGGAGACCCGCGAAACCAGAAATTTCAAATCGAGCGAGGAACTCCTCATCTTTTTGAACGAACAGCTTGCCAGCCTCAGCAAGGCATCCGGTCGCGACAATGGCTGAGACACACCCCATAAGGACTTTTGTCGTCCGCGCGGGGCGGATGACCGATGCGCAGAAACGTGCGCTTGAGCTCCATGGGCCAAACTTTATTATCCCGTACTCGAAACAAAAGACCGATTTTGAGTGCTTTTTCGACGAGAAAAAGCCGCTTGTGGCTGAAATCGGCTTTGGTATGGGGCAGGCTACCTGGCAGATTGCTGTCCAGCGTACTGAATTCAACTATCTCGGAATTGAAGTCCATACGCCCGGCGTAGGGAGGCTAGTTATGGAAATAGCGAATCACGAGATTAAAAATCTGAAAATCATTCAGCATGACGCGGTCGAGGTATTTGAGAATATGGTTCCTGACGCTTCACTGGCGGGAATTCACCTGTTTTACCCAGACCCCTGGCCGAAAAAGCGCCACCACAAACGGCGCATTGTTCGTCCTGAGCTGGTCAGCCTTTTCGCTTCCAAGCTGGCGCCCGGCGGATATTTCTATTTTGTCACTGATGTTGAAGAATACGCGATTTCCAGCTTGTCAGTGCTGTCCGAGAACCCTCAGCTGAGAAACCCCTTTGGAGGATTCGCCCCCCGGCAAGAGTGGCGGCCTGAAACGAAGTTTGAAAAACGGGCAAAAATAGCGGGTGCTGAACAAGCAGCCTGGGAGCTGTATTTTATCCGCAGCGGGAGCTAAGGCTGTACAGTCCCGGGAATTTCTTGTCCGAGCGACTTGTTACATTCGAATTATTCATCGAAAAACGCAGAAAGCCTTCTGTAGAGCGCCCCGACTTTTTCCCGCTCCTGAACAGGGACCGAATCTTTGCTCGCAATATCGGCAAGGCTTTCCAGGCTTGAAAGACTCTCATTGAGCGCTGTATGGAAGCCGCGCGAAATTTTGAACCAGAAATTTCCGTTTCCATCGGTGAACAAGGTGACAAATCCAAGGGATTTTTCCTTCTTATTGGCCGGAACCACCTGGAAAACGTGGTGCAGATGGTTCGCCAGATTTTGAAAACCTTCGGCATTGACCGAGCCGTCTTGATTGACGGTTTCAAAATTTTTACCGCGCGGCCAGGATTTAGTAAAATCAGCATCAAGCGAAAGCCATGAGCTGATTTTTAGTATCGTTGCAAGTTTTTCATTGTCCAGCAACAAGTAACCGTTAAAATTGACACATCCGAGCAAACCCTTGAAAGCTTCACCCGCATCTCTGTCGAGTTCCGGAATGACCAGTTTGAATTTTGCCCAATCGAGCATGACTTTTTTCCGCTTTCCCGCTGCCGGTTTTATGTCGAATACCTGCGAACCGATTTTTATCTGGTTGGTAAAATCCCGGGAAGCGGATGCATCGGCACCATTCTGGACAGCCGCGCTTCTTGAGCTTTCAGGGATTCGCTTGGAAGTTTTTCTGGCACCCTGCCGCTCTTCTTTCCTTCCTGACGGGGCGATAGCGAGAAGCCGCGATGCCAGCACCGGCGAAATTTTCTGCAGAATTTCGCGCGGTAGCGGCGAAACC
>JAJTBL010000254.1 GCA_021286925.1 Spirochaetia bacterium
AGAGCAGGCAATAGTTGCACAGCTTCAGGAGAGAACC
Source organism: Spirochaetia bacterium (assembly GCA_021286925.1). Taxonomy (GTDB): domain Bacteria; phylum Spirochaetota; class Spirochaetia; order Treponematales; family Rectinemataceae; genus JAJTBL01. The sequence goes on from JAJTBL010000254.1 coordinate 38, forward strand.
AAAATCGAGGTTCCTGAAACCATGATTGCCGCAGAGCTTGCCATGCGCTGGGACGCCCTGAAGCGCGATATGGGCATCGATAGTGATGAAAAAATGGAAAAAATCGCCGCTTATTCAGGCAAAACCCGTGAATCCCTCTATCAGGACTGGAGACCCGCGGTTGAAAAAGCCATTGCCGGCAGACTTTTGGTTGATGCATTGATCGAAAAGAGCGGATTTACCGTCAGCGATGAAGATGTGCAAGCCGAGTATGCGCGCATTGCCGAGGGCACTGCACTTTCCCCTGAAGAAGTTAAAGCCGAATATGAAAAGCAGAATTATGTCGAGCATCTGAAAAATGAAATCCTTGAAAGAAAATTTTTCGACTCGGTGCTCGCCAACACTGCCATCAAGGATGGAGAAGCGGTTTCATTTGTAGACTTCATGAGCAAAAATCAGTAAATTTCATTCATGCCAGCAAAATAAACATAAAACCAGACAATGCCTGACCGCGTTGTTTGGTTTTATGTTTTTTGATGCATGATACGAACACAAGAAGGATAGTTTACGATGAATGAGCAAATGAATAACCTGGTTCCCATTGTCATAGAGCAGACTGGAATTGGCGAGCGGTCGTACGATATTTATTCGCGGCTTCTGAAAGATCGAATTGTCTTTATAGACGGCGAGATTCAAGACTTGACTGCCGATTTGATTGTCGCCCAGCTCTTGTTTCTGGAATCCCAGGACCCATCGCGGGATATTTCGATTTATATCAACAGCCCCGGAGGCTCCGTTACTGCCGGCCTGGCGATTTATGACACCATGCAATACCTGAAGCCGGACATTCAAACCATTTGCCTTGGACAAGCTTCATCGATGGCCGCCCTCCTCTTAGCCGCAGGGACTTCAGGAAAGCGATTTGCGCTTCCATCCTCACGAGTTCTCATTCATCAGCCCTGGGGAAATGCTTCGGGCCAGGCCAGCGATATCAGCCTGCAAGCGCGGGAAATTGTGCGATTGAAAAAGCTGACCATCGAATACTTCGCCCGCCACACCGGAAAAACGCTGGAACAGGTATCCAAGGACATGGAACGCGACTTTTTCATGAGTGCTCAGGAAGCAGTGGAATACGGTCTTGCCGATAAAATTATGGAGCCGAGAAAGAATGTCCAAACCCAGAAGTAACCCCCCGAACAAGGAAGAGTTCTGCTCCTTCTGCGGCAAAAGCTCAAGCTTTGCTAAACAAATGATTGCTGGCCCCGGTGTCAATATCTGCGACGAGTGTGTCCGCGTCTGTGAGCAGATTCTGGATCAGGAAGAACAGCATACCTCAAGCGCTTTTCTGGGCGAGGTTCCGAAGCCAAAGGAAATCAAGGCTTATCTCGATGAATACATCATTGGCCAGGATTACGCAAAAAAAGTGCTCTCGGTTGCGGTTTATAACCATTATAAACGGATTCAGCATAAGCATACCAGCGCGGACTCCGATGTTGAAATCGAAAAAGCGAACGTGCTTCTCCTGGGGCCGACCGGAAGCGGAAAGACTCTGCTCGCTAGAACACTCGCCAAAAAGCTGAAAGTGCCGTTTGCGATCGCCGACGCTACCACCCTCACAGAAGCGGGGTATGTCGGCGAAGATGTGGAAAATATCCTTCTGAAACTCATTCAAGCCGCTGGCGGCAATATCGAGGCAGCTGAACGAGGCATCGTCTATATCGATGAAATCGACAAGATTGCGAGGAAGAGCGAAAACCCATCCATAACCCGCGATGTGTCAGGCGAAGGGGTTCAGCAGGCACTTTTAAAAATCATTGAAGGCACCATCGCGAATGTTCCCCCGCAGGGCGGCCGAAAACATCCGAACCAGGAATACCTTCGAATTGACACAACCAATATTCTTTTTATCTGCGGCGGAGCCTTTGTCGGACTGGACCGGATCATCGAATCCCGAGTTTCGAGCCACCCGCTCGGGTTTGGCGCCGATATCAAGACAAGAGCTGAAAAAAACCTTCGAGAGCTTTTCAATCAGCTTCATCCGGATGACCTCATCAAATTCGGCCTTATTCCTGAATTTATCGGCCGGCTTCCGATTCATGTCGCGCTGGATGACCTGACCAGAGATGATTTAAAGCGAATCATTACGGAACCAAAGAATGCTGTCATCAAGCAGTACCAGGCTTCGCTGAAACTGGACTCGGTCGAGCTGGTATTTGAAGATGATGCCATTGACGCCATTGCGGAAAAGGCGATTTCTCAGAAAACAGGAGCCCGCGGTTTGCGATCCATTGTGGAAAAGCTGATGACTGATATAATGTATGAGGTGCCGGGCAGCAAAGGCGCTCTGAAAGTGCGCGTGACAAAGGATGCCGTCGAGGGCAGGGAGCCATGCAGAATCGAGCCGAATAAAAAAACAGCCTAGGATAATTTATTTGAAAACACCGGGGTGACCGGATACCGTTCGTTGAGCGGGATCTGGCCTGAGAAAAGACCCGATGAACCTGATCCGGGTAATACCGGCGGAGGGAGATATGAGTAACGTTCCACTTCTTCAGGGAGGACGGGAAAAACCGTTCTTGTTCACGCTTCGTCATCTTTTTCTGATGACCATTGTGCTTGCCGTTCCAATCATGCTGGCAGTATCATGCCAGGCACAAGCCAGCGCAAAGAGTATCACAGTTTGGACCTATGACTCGTTTGTGTCCGAATGGGGGCCGGGCGGAAAAATTGCCAAGCTCTACAAGGAAAAAACAGGCACGGACGTCAGCTTTGTTTCTAAAGGGGACGGAGGCGCCCTGCTTGCAGCGCTCCTTTCAGAAGGGAAAAAGGCTCAGGCTGATGTGGTTATCGGGCTTGACAATAATCTGGCTTCCAAAGCGCTTTCCAGCGGTCTTTTTTCGTCTGCAAATCCTAAAAACCTGGCATCGGTTGATAAAAACCTGATTATCGATGAGAAAAACCGCCTCATTCCCTACGATTACGGTACATTCGCGATAATCTGGGACTCCAAAACATCCATCACGCCGCCAAAGAGCCTTGAAGACCTGACTCATCCGGAATACCGGAAAAGCCTTATTCTGATGGATCCGCGGACATCCACACCCGGTCTTGGTTTTCTGGCATGGACCGAAGCGGTCTATAAAGATGCGTGGCAGGACTATTGGACGCGGC
>JAJTBL010000255.1 GCA_021286925.1 Spirochaetia bacterium
TGTCTATTCCAGCGTTGACGAGCAGAACGCGAAAAAGATTTTTGATGCATTTACCGCTGACACAGGCATTCAGGTCCAGTTTGTCCAGCTTTCTTCAGGGCCGGCATACGCCCGAATCAAGGCAGAAGCCTCCAACCCGCAGGCTGATGTCTGGTTTGGCGCGCCGAGCGAAAACCACATTGTCGCCAAAGAAGAAAAATTGACCATCCCATACAAAGGCCCTGGTTTTGACAAGCTCGGCAAGGAATTCAAAGACCCCGACGGCTATTGGAGAAGCTTCTACATGAACCCTATGGCTTTTGCTGTCAACAAGGAAGTGCTTGCCCGTCTCAACGCTCCTAAGCCCACCAGCTGGGCTGATTTGCTCAATCCTGTCTACAAAGGCCAGATACAGATGCCGTCCCCGCAGTCCTCGGGTACTGCGTACAATGTCGTGGCATCCCTCGTTGTGATGATGGGCGAAGATAAAGCTTTTGATTACATGAAAAAGCTTGCGCCGAACGTTCAGACCTACACATCATCCGGCACCGCTCCTTCCAAGGCAGTTCAGGTTGGACAGTGCGCCATCGGCATCCAGTTCACGCCGGCTTTTTTTGAAGCTATCGCGAAAGGTTTCCCCATTGAAGTCGTATTCCCCAAGGAAGGCGTCTGGTTTGAGGCTCCTGCTGTTTCAATCCTGAAAGGCACCAAGAATCTTGAAGGAGCGCAGATGCTCGTTGACTGGCTTTCTTCGGTGAAGGGACAGAACGTTTTCACCGAGAAGGAGACCTATTTCTACCCTGTCATCTCAGGGGCAAAGCTCGGCAAGGGTATGCCTGATTTCGATTCTCTGAAAACAATCGATGTCAACCCCATCTGGGCTGGTGAAAACAAGAAGCGGCTTGTCGAACGCTGGGTACAGGAAGTTCTGACAGCAAAGTAATTGCCGCACAAGGATAATCAGTGAAAACCTCATCATTGACGAGGGCGTCCGCCGAAATACGGCGGATTGCCCGTGATCCTTTATTGTTCGTCATCATTGTCATCACCATGCTGTCTCTGCTCGTTTTCGTGATTTACCCGCTCGTGAGTGTGGGGCTCCAGAGCTTGAAAACCGACAAGGGTCTGGGATTCAGCATTTATGGTGATGTTCTCAAATCGGCGTATCTTCGAAAAGCTTTTTTCAACAGCCTGTATATGAGTGTTCTCACGGCGACCGCCGGTACGCTTATCGGCTTTCTTTTTGCTTTTGCCGTAACTCGTGCTGATGTCCCCTGGAAAAAGCTGTTCAACGCAATCGCCATAATCCCGATTGTCTCGCCGCCCTTTATCGGGGCTTTGGCAATCATCATGCTCTTCGGCAATAACGGGCTCATTACCTGGAATCTGCTCAAAATCAACAATTTCCCGATCTATGGATTCAACGGTCTTTTCCTGGCGCAGGTTATTACTTTCTTCCCCGTAGCTTTTCTGACACTCAAAGGTGTGCTTGAATCGATGAACCCGGTTTTGGAGGACGCGGCGCTAGACCTCGGCGGTTCGAGGTTCAAGGTTTTCACGAAAGTGACGTTGCCGCTCGCTATCCCTGGAATAGCGGGAGCGATACTTATCCTGTTTGTCGAAACGCTCGCGGATTTCGGTAATCCGCTGATTCTGGCTGGCAGTAAATTCCCCATTCTCTCGGTGCAGGCGTATCTCCAGATTGTCGGCATGTACGATCTTCCAAAAGGTGCAGCTATATCCATGCTGCTCCTGATACCATCGGTAACGGCGTTTTTTGTTCAGCGGAAAATCGTCGGACGGCGGAAGTATACAACAGTGACGGGAAAACCGCAGTCATCCTCGGGCAAGATAGTCAGCCCTGGGGCGAGGATTTTTCTTTTCTTATTCTGCCTGTTTATTACTATCATCGTCGGGCTCATATATTTTTCGATTCTGATCGGTGCTTTTGCAAAAGTCTGGGGATTCGATCATCACCTGACGCTGGATCATTTCAAGTTCGTTTTCGGCGTCGGCTTCAAGGCGGTTCGCGACACCCTCATGATAGCTGGAATTTCTACGCCTATCGCGGGGCTTTTTGGCATGCTGATCGCCTTTTTAGTGGTACGGGTCAAGTTCCCCGGAAAAAAGCTGATTGAGACGACCAGCATTTTAAGCTTTGCCGTACCTGGCACCGTTATCGGCATCGGGTACATTCTCGCCTTCAACCACAAGCCGCTCGCGCTGACAGGAACGCTGGCAATTCTCTTGCTCAACTTTGTATTCCGTTACATTCCAGTCGGTATCGAATCGGGAACGGCGATCCTCGCGCAGATTGATCCCTCGATAGAAGAAGCCGCAATAGATCTTGGCGCTGACGCTCGAAAAACATTTTCGCGGATAACGCTGCCCATGATTGTGCCGGCTTTTTTCTCAGGCCTTGTTTTTGCCTTTGTCAGAGCCATGACAGCGGTCAGCGCAGCGATCTTCCTCGTTTCATCCCGCTGGAACCTTATGACAGTTCATATCATGTCGCAGGTCGAGTCGGGAAATCTGGGTGCGGCAGCGGCATACAGCGTTTTGCTGGTTGGAATCGTCGGGCTGGCTATCGCATTCATCAGAATGGTATTGAAAGCTCAGTATGGAAAGCTTGGCGGAACAATGCTTCATTTCTAGCGAGCAGGGAGAGATCATGAGTGTCAAATTAATACATATCAGCAAGGAGTTTCCGGATCTTGAGCGCGAAGACCGAAAGATGCTTGCGGTCAGGGACATGAATCTGGAAATCAACGAAGGCGAATTCATCACCTTGCTCGGACCTTCGGGCTGCGGCAAGACAACCACGCTCAGAATGGTGGCGGGCTTTGAAACGCCGACATCCGGAGAGATTTGGATCGGCGGCCGATGCGTCAATGATGACCCGCCGAACAAGCGTGACACAACGATGGTTTTCCAGAGTTATGCGATTTTTCCGCATCTTTCGGTCGAGCAGAATGTCGGTTTCGGCCTAGAATTGAAAGGTCGGCCGAAAAACGAAATTAAAGACGAAGTGCGGAAAGTCATGGAAGTCATGGGTATCAGCGATTATGCCAAGCGAAGACCTGATCAGCTGTCAGGCGGTCAGCAGCAGCGGGTAGCTCTAGCGCGTGCCATCGTCAATAAGCCGGGTGTCCTTCTGTTTGACGAGCCTCTATCCAATCTGGACGCAAAACTCCGTGAAACCAT
>JAJTBL010000256.1 GCA_021286925.1 Spirochaetia bacterium
GACTGCTCTGGCTCAAAATGGATTGAGTTTGAAAGAAAATTTATTAATTCATTATATTATATATAAATATAATCTATTTATGCCGAATTTCATCAAGAAAGTGAATTTTTGTTCGATTTTTTCTCTTGACGGATTTCGAAATGTGGTGTCTATACTAGTGAGAGGTGATTCATTACTTTTGGAGGCCGGCATGCATGTCGGAATTGCAGGTATAGGGATTTATATACCGCCGCAGCGGATGACAGCGGGGGACCTGGCTGCCAGGACCGGAGTTCCTGAAGACGTTATCGCTCAAAAGTTCGGCGTAAAATCGAAGCCGGTCGCGGGTCCGGATGACAGCACCGCTGACATGGGATACAAAGCGGCACGCAAGGCGATTGAGGAAGCGAAAATCCGGGCAGAGGATATCGACCTGGTTATCTGGTGCGGAGCTCAGCACAAGGATTATCCTTGCTGGCTAGCGGGCCTGAATGTCGCCAACAGGCTCGGGGCTGTAAAAGCCTGGAGCTTTGACATGGAAGCCATGTGCGGTTCCATGATGGCCGCCCTGGATCTGGCCAAGTCGCTCATGCTGACCCGTGATGACCTCGAGACGGTTCTTCTCGTTTCAGGGTATCGAAATAACGACCTCATCGACCTCAGTAATCCGCAGACTCGCTTCATGATGGATATTGGTTCGGGCGGTTCTGCCTGCGTTCTCAAAAAGAATCTGGGCCGGAATGTGGTGCTGGCATCGGCATTCCGCGGCGATGGCTCCCTGTCGGAAATGTGCGTGGTTCCGGTTCTAGGGTCGAAAAAATGGCCGCCTTCGGCCGAAGATGCAACGAACCCCTATTTTGTTGTGCCGGATGAAGAAGCGTTCAAGAAAAAGCTTGGCGAAGTGACCATGCCCAATTTTTATACCGTCATCAGGGAATCGATGAAAAAATCGGGGTTCGGAGAAAAGGATATTGGCTATCTTGCCATTCTGCATTTCAAGAAAAGCGCGCATGACGCAGTGCTGGCAGAGCTGGGACTGAAACCCGAACAGTCTACCTATCTCGATGAATACGGTCATATCGGTCAGAACGATCAGCTCCTATCCATCACTCTGGGGCTTGCGGCAAACAAGATTCATGATGGCAGTGTCATCGTGCTGGTTGGTGCAGGACTTGGCTTTGTCTGGGCCGCGACAACCGTCCGATGGGGACCTTGGAACGAATAGCAAATAAGAATGGAGGATACTATGGAAAGAATGAAGGACAAAATCTGTGTTGTAACCGGCGGCGCGCGGGGCATCGGAAGAACGATTGTGGAGCGTTTTTCGGATGAAGGCGCGGCCATGGTCTTCGCGCTCGATGTGAATGCGGCTGGTTTTGCGGATCTTGAAGCTGCAGGAAGAAAGAATGTCCGCCCTGCGGTGGTGAATGTCACCGATACCGCGGCCATTCAGGCATTCGTGGATTCGGTCATGGCGGAATTCGGGCGGATCGATGTGCTGGTCAACAACGCCGGCATTACCCGGGACGCGCTTATCCAGAAAATGAGCGATGATGACTGGGATGCCGTCATCAATGTCAACCTGACCGGTGTTTTCAAAATGACACGGGCCATCGCGCCGCACATGATGAATCAGGGTGCCGGAGCCATCGTCTCGATTTCCAGCATTGTCGGACTCGACGGAAATATCGGCCAGTCGAACTATGAAGCCACCAAGGGCGCAGTTGTTACCATGACCAAGGGCTGGGCAAAGGAATTCGCCAGAAAAGGCGCCAAGGTGCGGGTCAATTCGGTGTCGCCCGGCTATACCCGGACCCCGATGATTGAAACGGTTCCTGAAAAAGTCCTGGAACCCATTATCGCCAAGACCCCGCTGGGCAGGCTCGCCATGCCGATCGACATCGCCAATGCGGTTCTGTTCCTGGCAAGTGAAGAAGCGGCTTTTATAACCGGGCAGGTACTGCGGGTAGACGGCGGCCTGGTACTTTAACAAGGGCATAGCCGGCCGGCTTGTCCGGACCGGATTCAAAAAGGATAACTGCCGGAAAACGGCAGGATACAGGAGGCAATCATGAAAAGATTGATGACCGTCCTTGCGGTGCTGCTGCTTCTCGGCGGCAGTGTATTCGCACAGAACACCATCAAGATCGGCGGAATCTGGACGCTCGCTGATATTACCGGCAAGCAGGGAAGCGCCGCCGCTCAGCTGGCTGTTGAAGAAATCAACAAGGCCGGCGGCATCAACGGCAAAATGCTTGAACTCATCGTAGTCGATGACGAAGGCAAGGCGGACAAGGCCGCGGCTGCGGTTGAAAAACTCGCGACAGTGGATAAAGTCGATGTCTTTGTCGGCGGCATGGGATCAGGCGCTGAGCTGGGCAAAATTCCAGCGTTCAAGAAATATGGCAAGGTCGTCATGTCCACAGGCGCCGCGGGCAGCGCGACGGTAGAGAAGGCATTGGGACCAAGCCCGGAATCCGATTTCTACTTCCATCTGCATCCATGGGATTACAACCAGGGCGCTTCCTATGCTGAAGGCTGGGATGCTATCCAGAAAAAATATCCGAACATTCAGATCAAGAAAATCTTCCTGGCCTATGAAGAGGGTGCTTTCGGCAAATCCTCGTGGGACGCGACAAAGGTTCTTTTTGGCAGTGACAAGCGCTACACCATCGATGGCGCTCCCTTCAAGAGCGCGCTTTTGGGCGGCGGCGATTACACTGCCGTGCTCGAAAGCGCCAAGGCTTTCAAGCCGGATCTTTTCCTCTGGGCAGGATATGACGCTGACGCCCTTCCGCTCCTCGAGCAGTCCAAGGCTATGAAGTTTACCCCTGGCATCTACCTTGGAGCGCCCCCTGGATGGCCCATTGGCTTTGGTTCATCCAAGCTGTCCCGCAACGTCATGCTCTATGGCATGTGGTCACCGGCCATGAATGAAAACAACGCTGCCAGCGCGAAGTTCTACAAAGCCTATGTGGCAAAATTCAAAGAAGAGCCGGCCACCTATTTTGCCCCGCTTGCCTATTCGGCTATCTACATCCTCGCTGATGGCATCAAAGCGGCCGGAACGACTGAGACAGCGCCGCTGGTCAAAGCGCTTGAAGCGACCAAATACGCCTCACCGCTGGGCGAGCTGATTACCTTCAAGCCTTCCAACATCATCAAGCACCAGGGC
>JAJTBL010000257.1 GCA_021286925.1 Spirochaetia bacterium
GCTCGCTCTTGCTTTGCAAGGCTATGATCTGCTCGAAAAAAAGCGCGAAATCCTCGTCATCGAGCTTCTGAAAAGAATCGATGAACTTGAACTGCTTGAGGATGAAATCCGGAAAACGACCGAAAAAGCCTATGGCACGCTGAAAAAAATGCTCCTTTCAGCCGGGCGGGAACGTTCACAGGCAATTTCAGCCTTGCCTGCCAGACAGATGATGCTCAAGGCATCCAGAGTCAATGTCAGCGGTATGAACCTCCCTGTCATTGATGCCCAGGCCGGCGAACTGAAATTGCATTATTCTTTTTTAAATTCATTTGCCGTATGTGACGAAACCATGATAGAGTTTACAGAGTTGGTCAGCAAGCTTGCTGTAGCGGCAAGTTTGCGCTCCATTGTCTGGAGGCTCGCCAGAGAAGTGAAGAAGACCCAGCGCCGAGTGAACGCACTCGACAAACTGGTTATTCCGCGTTCGAAGGAAATTGTCAGCTTCATCGAGGCATCGCTTGATGAAAGGGATCGAGAGTCGCTGTTTGCGATAAAAATGTTAAAACAGCACATGTCTGAAGAGGTTTGACCATGGTAAAGTGGGTTGAATCGGTACTCGTCGCTATCAATGGATCTGAAGCATCCATTTCCGCAATGAAATATGCAATAGCATTGGGTAAGCTGCATGACACCAGAATTGCCGCCTGCTATGTGGTCGATACCGCAACAATCCGCCAGCTCGCATTGTCACGGATTTTTATCCAGGAAGAGAGCGAAGAATATGAACGAAGCCTCGAAATGTCAGGCAAGCGATATCTGGGGCTCTGTGCCGAGCTCGCAAAGCAAAAAGGCGTGGAAGTCCAGCTCCTATTAAAGAAGGGCTCGGTGCCGGGTGAAATTATCAAAGCGGCCATGGATCTGAACGCTGATATGATTTTTCTCGGTGGGAACCCGCAGGAACCTCAGTACCGAGACGTTATCGCCGAGGCAAACCGCGAGATAGTTAAAAATGCCCGCTGTTCGGTTCTGATTGTCAAACCGCACGCAGGCGATGAAATCTATAAAAAACTGCCATGATGCGCTCTTAATTAGAAAGCAGCTGGGCCGAGCGCACACCACTGCTGATTTTGAAAATACCTTGCTATCTCGAACCAAGAGGTTAACACGCTTTTTCTTTTCTGGTATTATCCACGCAAGAGGATTTGATGCGCATAGCTGTTTTGACCATCAGTGATGATGGCAGCAGCAATCTTGACCGTTTTGCCAAGGTTGCTGAAAACGAGTTTTCCCGCGGCGGAAACCATGTGGAAATCATCAAGGACGCAAGCCCTCAACTGCAATATTTCGATTTTATCCTCCTTTTGACAACGCCGGTTGGATTTCCAAGCAAACCAAGCAAGAAAATCAGAGAAGTTTTAAAAAATTCCGGAAATCTAATCGGAAAGCGAAGCATGGTCGTGATTTTCAAAAAAGGCTTTTTTCTGCAAAGCCTCTTGAGAAATACGATGACCGAAATGGAAAAAGAGGGACTGCTCGTAACGATGGGTGAACGAATTGCCAACGCGGAACAGCTGAAAGCCATACTCAGCTCTGCCCCGCTGACCCGGAGATAGCCTGATGGAAAATTATTACGATGTGCTCGGAGTTTCACCCGACTCCACGCAGAGCACTATAAAAAGCGCATTTCGGAAAAAGGCAAAAAAATACCATCCTGATTTGGCTGCTTCCGAGGCTATCGGCAAGGCTGAAGAACTTGCAGCGGATAACAGGACCGCCAATTCACCAGAAGAAAAAAAGACCAACTCTGTCGCTTCGGTCAGAGAATCCGCGATGCGGCTCATCCTTGAGGCCTACCGCATTCTTTCGGACGCTGAAAAAAGGCGTAATTACGACCGGCTGCTTCGAAAACAGAAAAAAGAAGAGGGCGGCTTCAACTATCGGGAATTCCTGAAAGCCCGGACCAAGGACCCTGAAAGCCAGGCCAAGCTCATTGTCTACGATTTACTGCATAATCTTGAAGATGAAGCGCTGGTTATCTATGAACGCTCCAAATCTTTTCCAGACTTCCGTCTCGAGCGCTATCTTGACCGCGGAGACGCAATGGATGCCGAATATTGTCTGGCTGAGGAATACGAAAAACGGGGCAGACTGCTCAAAGCCTATAGTATTTACAAAAAGCTGATCCTGATGGAAAAGGAGAAAGCTTGGTTCAGGTATTATTTCGATGTCGTCACGCTTCGGTTCAGAACCCTGCTGCTGCAGAAAATGCCGGGCAGAATTGATGAAGAGGATTATTTAGATAGGCTCGATGAAGTTGTGGCGCTGGATATCGGGCAACGCGACAGCGCCCAATTTCTTCGCAAAAAAGCTGAAGTCCTCATCAGAAGAAAGCAGTATCAAGAAGCCAGGCTCGCCCTGCAGGAAGCGGAGCGCAGAATGCCGCGCCTCCCGGGGCTTTCTGCGGTTCGGCATCGATTAGAAGAGTTTGGTTTCTGAGCACTTATACTTGAAAAAATACAGGGATTGGTTTACTTTCGATATCTGAGTTTGTTATAGACTTTAGCACAACGCATGTGTGCCAATAATTTCCATAATGAGTGAGTCAAGCATGAAACGATTATTCCTGTTCTTTTTTGCCTGTGCGGCTCTTGCGGCAGCGGGAGCACAGACAACCATCGACAAACCTGCGGCAACCATAAAGCTGACAAAACAGGAAGTCATCTCCGTACGGCAAATCAAGGCCGATGTGGAAAAACTGGAAAAGGCGACCGGCACGAAATTCACAGCCGATCAGATTAAGCAGGTTCTGGATGCCCGCATCAACAGCATGCTCTTTATCCAATTCTGCGACCGAGAAAAAATTTCAGTTCCCGATGCTGATGTTGCCAACGCGCTCAGCCAGATGAAAGCCAGCCTCGGAGCCAAAGCTACCGATGCGGATCTTGAAGCTTCACTCAGAGCGAGCGGCGTTTTTGTCGAGCCAAAAGTCTATGTGCGCCAAAGATTGCTCTTTGAAACCTATGTCCAGACGAAGCGCGCCGATGAACTGAAAAAAGCCTTAACCCCGCCATCAGCGGATGAAATCCTGAAAGCCTATGATCTGGCCAAGGCTACCCTTGTCCGTCCCGACACGATGCGCGTCAGCATCCTATATGTCGATACTCGC
>JAJTBL010000004.1 GCA_021286925.1 Spirochaetia bacterium
TCGCAAGCTGAATGCGAATAAATTCCCGGGCCGTTGCATCCACTTCGCCAAAAAAATGCAAGGTAATATGGTAGGTTGCATCGCCAGTCCAGACCGGACGGGCTTGCTGGAGCGCGGGCTTTATCTGCCCAATATGTTCTGAAATCCGCTTGCTGAGATTTTCCGGAAGGCAGAGAGCACAGAAAAGTCTGTCCATGGTGCTATTGTATCACCAATTTTCAGGCAAGGTAGTCTTTTTTTATTGTGCTCATGGATTTGAAGAGATTTCTTTTGGCGTGGCTTGAGCCGCCAGTCAAAGCCTCGAGCTGTTTGCGCATGGTCTTGCGTGCGCCGGCAAGATTGAAGCCGCAGGTACAGGTATGCGAAAGAAAGCCCAGCTCTTCGGCGCAGGCGATAATTTGACGTTCCTCGCAGAGGGCAAGGGGTCTGATGACGGTCAGCGGGTAATTGATATATGGCATCACCGGCGGCATGGTGGCGAATTCGCCTTTTCGCGTCATGTTCATCAGGAGCGTTTCCAGAATATCTTCCATATGGTGGCCCAAGGCCAACTTGTTATAGCCATTGGCCCGCGCATAGCGGGACAGCTCGGTCCGGCGCTGAGTCGCACACCAATAGCAGTTGAGGCTTTCGCCTGGCTTGAGCCGCCCGATTACCGGCACATCGATGCGAATGTACGGCACATCCCAGGTTTCCAGCTGTTCTTTCAGCCAGCTGTCATCAGGAGGAGGTCCGAAACCTTCAGTATGCAGATCGCTGGCTATATAACAGGCTGCCAGCTCGAAAGGAACATCCCACCAGCTACGCTTGATTGCCAGATCCCGCACCAGGCATGACGAATCCTTCCCGCCTGAAACCCCCACCAGGATCCGGTCGCCCGGCTTGATCATCTCATAGCGGCGGAGCGCTATTTCAATCAGTTTTGCCAGCGTGGTTTCAGCGTTTTTCATGATTTGGATCGAATCTTTTTGCGCGCCGATTCGACAGCTTCCTTTGAATATTCATATTGTGAAGAGCAGTAATGACAGGTTGTTTCAAGCGGCCAGGGCCCGTTTGCGATAATATCGTCTACGGTAGCCGTATCCAGCGAGACAATATGTTCCAGAAATTTTTCCCAGGAGCAGGGACAATCGAAAGCAAAGGTGCCTTCCGCAGTTCTTACAATGCCCGCCTCCTTGAAAATGCTCATGAGCAGGTTGTCGCGCGTACCGCCCTGTGAAAACCAGAGCCCGAGCGGCGGCAAGCCGCTGAGCATGGTTTCAACCCGTTCGATAAAACGGTCATCCGACCCTGGCATCGCCTGCAGGAGCAAGGCTCCGGCTCCGAACGCAAGCCCTTCGGGTGTAAAATGCAATCCGATGTCGACTGCCGTCCGGATTTGCTCCGATTCGAGATAATAATACGAGAGATCTTTGGCGACATTCCCTGTTTTCAGCGACACGGAACCCGAAACGGGTCTGCCGTTTTTTTCTATCCGGGTCAGGGTCATGGAACCGGGCAGGAAAATTTTATCGGTTGAATCGAGCGCATAGGCGGCTTCCGGCAGGTGATCATGAAAAATTCTGCTCCGGACATGGATGGCGCCGCTTTCGAGTTTCATGCCTTCCGCACTCATGCCCTCGGCACAGCCTGTGCTGTCAATCCGGAGCATCACCGCTCCCGGCTCTTTCAGCAGTGCCGCAGACAAACCAGAACCAAGCAGCGCCTGCCCGAGGATTTTCGTTTCAATCGGGTCGAGTTGGTGGTTTGCCCGCATCTGACAGATTGCATGGGTACCATGAATCAGGATACCCCGCATCTGAAAGGCCTGGCTGGTCCGCCCCAAAGCAAACCAGGTAACCCCGTCTGGTGCGATTCCTGCAAGGTGACGCTCGAGTGCTGGATGATTCAATGCTTTCCGGATCATGAGCGGAATGTATGCGTATTCGCCAAAAAGGTCAAGCTGAAGCAATTCGTCATTGCGTCCGCGATAATGTCATGATACGCTTTTCCTGTTTCTGCAGAGAACCTGCAAATCAAGGTCCAGGAGGCTTGTTATGAAGAAAGTGGTACTTGCAGTGCTGATCGCGCTCATGATTCTCCCTTCAGCGTTTTCAGCGCCCAAGGCAAAGGTAAAGATCGCACTGATCGTAGAATCGACCGTGGATGACAAAGGCTGGTGCCAGGCGATGCACGACGCCATCATGGCGGTGCAGAAAAAATATGGCGCCAACCTGGTGGAGTACAGCTATACCGAAAAGATGAAGCCGGTCGACGCCGGTTCAGCGGCCCGCCAGTATGTGGCAAAAGGCTACGACATCATCATCGGTCACGGGGCGCAGTACAAAAATCTCATTCTCGAAATGGCTGACGAATTCCCCAAGACAACCTTTGCTTTCGGCACCTCGGGCGAAATCGGTCCGAAGAATGTGTTCACCTATATGCCTGAAAGCGAAGAAACCGGCTATATCAACGGTGTTATCGCAGGTTTGGTGACAAAAGCCAATATTATCGGTCTGGTCGGACCGGTCGATGGCGGCGATGCAGCCCGCTACAACCGGGGATTCATCCTCGGCGTCAAATCCGTCAATCCCAAAGCCCAGGTTCAGGTCGCCTATACCGGCTCCTTCGGCGACTTCGTCAAAGCCGCTGAACTGGCCCATACCCAGATAAAGGCCGGTGCTGATGTCCTGACCGGTTCCGCTCAGCAGGCGCTCGGCGCTCTCCGCGCTGTCGCCGAGTACAAAGACAAGCAAATCTGGTGGCTCGGCCAGGATACCGCTCAGCTCGCTGTTCCTGAAAGCTACAAAGTAATTGCAGCCGCCAGCTATGCTTACGAAGCGGTTGTGGAAGCCCTCATTGACAAGCGCCAGTCCGGCGTCCTTGGCGGTGAATCCATTCCGCTCAATTTCTCCAACGGCGGATTTGTCTATCAGTTCAATGACAAGGTCGGTCCCGTCCTGACTGCCGATATCAGAAAGGCTGCGGAAAAAGCCAAGGCAGATATCACCTCCAGGAAACTCGTCATTAACTGGAAAGATGTAAAATAATTCATTGCTGCGTCTGATTTGACAACGCGGCCCGGTGCATTTTCTCATGCGTTCGGGCCGCTTTATCATCTGTTTACAGGGGTTTTCATGGCAGGAAAATTGCAAAAAATCCGTTCGCTTGAAGTTGATGGAATCACCAAACGATTCCCCGGAGTCCTGGCCTGTGATTCGATATCGCTCAAGGTTGGAGAAAACGAAGTTCTCGCGCTGGTTGGTGAAAATGGAGCCGGCAAGACAACCCTGATGAATATTCTGATGGGCCTGTACCAGCCCGATGAGGGAAGTATCAGAATCAACGGGCAGGAAGTGCGCTTCAAAACCCCGAATGATGCCTATGCGGCGGGTATCGGCATGGTGCATCAGCATTTCATGCTCGTTCCCAACATGACAGTCGCCGAAAATGTTGCCCTCGGCGCACCGGATTTTCATCGCTTTATGCGGCTCGATCTTGCGGGAGCCCGCAAGCGGATTCAGGAAATTTCCGAAAAATTCAGCCTCCCCGTCCAGCCTGATGCCTACATCTGGCAGCTTTCTGTCGGTGAGCAGCAGCGAGTGGAGCTCGTGAAGACCCTGTGCTTCGGCGCCCGCTTTCTGATCCTCGATGAGCCGACCAGCGCGCTGACGCCTCAGGAGACTGACGAACTCATTGTCTTGCTGAAAAGAATGTCAGCAGAAATGTCCATCGTTTTTATTAGCCACAAGCTTGCGGAAGTAACCGCGGTTTCAAACAAAGTCGCCATTTTGCGGCATGGAAGGGTGGTCTTTTCGGGCTCTACCTCGGAACAGACACCGGCGAGCCTGGCCGCCCTCATGACCGGCCACGAGGTCAACCTGCCTGTCAACAACTGCTGTGAAGAATGCGGTGAAGAATTCTTTTCCGTTCGAAATGTGCGGGCAAAATCGGATCGCGGCTTTTATGCCCTCGATGGGATCGATTTTTCGATTCACAAAGGCGAAATTCTCGGGCTTGCCGGCGTATCCGGCAATGGTCAGCGGGAACTCGCCGAAGTTATCGCGGGCCTGCGCTCGGTAGAATCCGGTTCCATCGGCATGCCTGGATTCGAGCTGACCAATAAAAGCCCGCGCGAAATAATAAACTCAGGTCTCGGCTATATTCCCGAAGACAGAAACACGGAAGGCATCGTGCCCTCGTTTTCAATAAAGGAAAATCTCGTTCTCAAGGATTTTGCTTCAGACGAGTTTTCCGCAGGACCCTTTCTCAATTTGAAAAAACAGGAAGCCAACGCTGAAAAACTGAAAGAGTCATTCGATATTCGATGCCCATCCGTCGCGACCGCGGCCGGTTCCCTTTCAGGCGGGAACATCCAGAAAGTCATCCTCGCGCGGGAACTGGCCAGGAATCCCAAAGTGCTGGTCGCCGTCTATCCGACCCGGGGACTGGACATGGGCGCTGAGGAATTTATCCATAAGAGCCTGCTTGAAATGCGGGCGAGAGGAACCGCCATCCTGCTCATTTCCGAAGAGCTGGATGAAATCATGAACCTTGCGGACAGAGTCGCTGTCATCTACAAGGGTAAAATCCTGAAAATTCTGCCATCGCATCAAGCGACACGAAGGAGCCTTGGACTCCTGATGGCTGGCATCACTGAAAACGCACCGGGAGCAGAACGATGAAACCATCACCGCGCATCCTCTATATCGCCCTGGTTTCGCTGGCCGCGGCTGTGGCCGCTATCGGCATTGCCGCCATTGTGCTCGCCATCCTGGGAGCCAATGTTTTTGACACATTCAAGGTCATACTGACGGAACCGCTCAAGGATATTTTCGGCATTACGGAAATCCTGGTCCGCGCAATCCCCCTCATCCTGGTGGGGCTCGGCATTGCGATTTCATTCCGATCGGGCATTTTGAATATCGGCGCCGAAGGACAGATTCTGATGGGAATTATCGCGGCCGCCGCGACAGCCATAGCCTTGCCCGGTTTGCCAAAAATTGTGCTTTTGCCGATAGTTTTTTTAGCAGGAGCGCTCGGCGGAGCGGTGTGGGGCGCGATAGCCGGCTATTTGAGGGCTGTCTTGGGAGTCAATGAAATACTTTCAACCGTCATGTTGAATTACATCGCAGCCCAGCTGTATGGCTTTCTGCTCCGCGGACCGATGATCGATCCGGCGGAACTCCAGACTGGATCCGGAACGCCGCAGTCGGTGCGGCTACCCCGTTCAGCGTGGATTGACCGCATCATCCCCGGAACCCGGCTGCACTGGGGTATTGCGGTGGCGTTGGTGCTGGCGGTTCTTGTCTACATTTTGTTGTGGCGGACAACCTGGGGCTTCAAGATGCGGGCGGCAGGTGCGGGAGCCAAGGCTGCCCGGTACGGCGGCATCAAGGTTGAGCAATGCCTTTTAATGGCAATGGTTCTGGCAGGGGCCTTTGCGGGGCTTGCCGGCGCTGTCGAAGTGACGGGCGTTCACCGGCGCGCAATTGAAGGGATTTCTTCAGGCTACGGATTTTCCGGGATCGTGGTCGCGCTATTCGGCGGCTTGCATCCCGCGGGCATTGTCCCCTCCGCCTTTTTCTTCGGCCTTCTGCTGATCGGCGCTGACATGACCCAGCGGATGATGTCGATTCCAGCGAACATGGTGCTTGTCCTGCAAGGCGCCGTAATACTCAGCATTATTTCGGCGAAAATGGTTATCAACGACCCCTATGCTTTTGACAAATTTTCGCGCGCACTGTCGCGGAGAAGAAAAAAAGACGAGTCTGGCAAAACCACGGGAGAAACGGCATGAGCATCCTAACCTTTGTCAGCAATGTTCTCTCCATCGGTATTCCCTTTTCTGTGGCGCTCCTCCTTGCTGCGCTCGGCGAAATGTTCAATCAGCGCGCGGGGATTTTCAACCTGGGCTGTGAAGGGATCATGGCAATGGGAGCCTTTCTGGGCTTCATACCGGCATATTTTTTGCAGAATTCGCCGCTCGCAGGCTATGCCAATCTGCTGGGGGTCCTGGCAGCAGGCGGCGCGGGCATCCTCCTTGGGCTTCTGTTCGCGCTCGCGACGGTGACCTTCAAGGCTCCGCAGGGAATTGCCGGCATCGGCTTGCAAATGCTGGGATGGGGTACGGCCGGAACCCTGTTCAGGCATTTTGTCGGCGGGGTTACCGGCATTCCCGGTCTCCCGAGTCTGCCCATCCCGGGGCTTTCCAAAATCCCGGTTCTGGGGCCGATGCTGTTCTCCATGAACGCCATGGCCTACCTGGCTTTTCTTTTTGTGCCGGTCAGCTATTATTTGCTGTTCAAAACCCCTTGGGGGCTCAAAATTCGGGCTGTTGGAACCTATCCGCGGGCAGCCGACACCATGGGTATCAATGTAACAAAGACCCGGTATCAGGCGCTTGCCATGGGCGGCCTGCTTGCAGGACTTGCGGGCGCCTATCTCTCGCTCGGCCAGGCTAAAATGTTCGCCGATGATATTGTCGCAGGCCGGGGTTTTATCGCGGTAGCCCTTGTCTATTTTGGCAGGTGGCATCCTGCGTGGATTCTGGGCGGCAGTCTCCTTTTCAGCATAGCCCAGTCATTCCAGCTCGCGATTCAGGTTATGGGCATCAAGTTCCCCTATGAGTTTGCCGTCATGCTTCCCTATGTCCTGGTTATTGTGGTACTGGCGCTTACCCGAAGCTCCGCGGTTAGAGGTCCTGCCGAGCTGGGCAAAGCCTATGACCGTGAAAAGCGAATCTGATATTCGAGGTGCAGTATGGAGAAAAACGGTGTTGTGGTTTTTGTGACAAGAACTGGGCATGCACGGCAGCTGGCGGAGCTGATTCAGAAAGAAACTGGCTTCCCCGCAGCGGAAATCGGTGACAGGGTCAGCAGAAAAGGCTTCTTCGGCTATATGAAAGCGGGGTTTCAGGCAGTTGCCAAAAAAGCCACACCAATTACGGATCCCGCTATTTCTCTCTCCGACAAGAAAATAGTCATTCTTGTCCAGCCAATCTGGGCTTCGTCCGTTGTGCCGCCGCTCCGAACCTGGCTGCAGTCCCATGCCAATGAGCTGCAAGGCAAGAAAACCGCGCTTCTGGTGACCAACAAAGGCGGACCGGTCGACAAGCTGAAAATCGCTTTTGAGACTGAATTCTGGCCTTTAGCGGCACTTGCTTCAATATCCGAGAACACAGATGAGTCAGAACGGCTCAGCATTGTACGGGCGTTTCTGGCTTCTTTGTAATCTTGCCGAAATCGCTTGACCAGTTTTAAGACCCGATATATTCTGAATCCGCCTGGTTTAAAAGCCAGGTCTCCGAATCGTGCATACAGCTTCCGCTGTGAAGATGCCTAAAGTTCATCCATGGCAGCACGATCGAGGTTATTCGCGGCAGATTGCAATTACCCAATCTGTTCGAGAAAACCGAGGGTAGGGCGGGAAACCGCTGTGCCTCCCGTATTTGGAAAGGAGAATCGATGCTCACCAATCGCCTTCGCAAAACTCATCTAGCAATACGCATGCTTTTTGCGCTTTTTCTGATGATTGCCTGCATCCCGCCAGCCATTTTCCCCCAGAATTTAAAAACCATCAGGCTTGCTACAACAACAAGCCTCGCGCAATCCGGCTTTCTGGATTATATGCTCCCGTTTTTTGAAAAATCTTCAGGGTACAGGGTGCAGGTGATCGCCGCGGGCACGGGCGCTGCCCTGAAAACGGCGGAAAATGGCGACTGCGATCTGGTCATGGTTCATGCGCGCCATCTCGAAGACGCCTTCATGGCAAAGGGCTTCGGCAGTGCGCGTTTTGACTATCTTTCGAGCGAGTTTATCATTCTTGGACCGCGTAATGATCACGCAAAAGTGCAGCAGGCTGTCTCTGCCGGCGATGCCTTTCTGCGGATAGCAGCGCAGAAAGCGCTCTTCATTTCTCGGGCAGATAATTCTGGCACGCATCAGAAAGAACTTGAGTTATGGGCCTCTGTGAAAATCCAGCCAGCAGGCTCCTGGTACCGGGAAGCCGGAGTTGGCATGGCTGAGGCGCTCAGCCTCGCCAACCAGCTCGATGCCTACATCCTCACCGACAAACCGACCTGGCTGGCTGTCAGAAAGGCTGTGCCGGAATTGAAGCTGCTGTATCAAGGCGACAGCATTCTGCGCAATGATTACAGCATCATTCTGGTGAATAAGACGAGGTGGCCGCATATCAACAGCGGCGGAGCGCAGGCTCTGGCTGAATTTTTGCTGAGCAGGCAGGGGCTTCAGCTGGCACAGGCATTTATGATTGACGGTGAACCCTGTTTTTCCCTCACGCCGGCAGGGCAAAGCAAATGAAAACCGCGTTGGCCCTTATTTTTCAGGGTGATCCTGAAACCTGGGGAATTATCGGCAGAAGCATTCTTTTTTCTTTCCTGGCGGTTGGGTTCTCGCTTATTCCGGGAATACCCATCGGTATTGCCCTGGGCTGGCAGAAAACACGGTTCAGAAACGCGCTCATCGCCATCGTCATGGCGCTATCGGCTTTGCCGACCGTCGTTATCGGCCTTGCCGTCTATTCCTTCATCTCCCGCGCCGGCCCGCTCGGTTTTCTGGGAATTCTGTATACTCCAGCCGCTGTTGTTGCGGGCGAATTTTTCCTGGCTCTCCCGCTTGTCATTTCCGTTGTCGTGTCAGCGTTTCGGGAAATCGATGTCAGATTTGTCGAAACCATTGAAACGCTGGGCTTGCCGGTGCTGAAAAAACTCAAGCTGGCGGTTGTTGAGTCGCATAACGCGCTTGTATCTGCGGCTGTGATGGCCTTTGCCCGTGTAATTGGAGAAGTCGGTGTCGCCATGATGCTCGGCGGCAATATTCGCGGGCTGACGAGAACCATGACCACATCGATCGCCTTTGACACAGTGAAAGGCGATTATGAACGTGCCGTATCCCTCGGGATTGTACTTTTTCTCATCGCGATTTTTATCAATATCGTTTCCACCGCGCGGACGAGGCGAAAATGACGCAAGATAAAAATGCTCAAACGAATGAGCCGCTTTTTTTAATTCAAAACCTCGAGTACCGATATCATCAAGCGAGCCGACCCGCTCTCTCGATAGCATCTCTTTCGCTCATAGAAGGTGAGTGTGTTGCCCTTGTCGGCAGCAACGGCTCAGGCAAGACCACGCTGCTCAAGCTGCTGAATTTCCTTTTGCCTGCTCAAAATTCCGATATGGTTCGGCGAACAATAAAATTCAGAGGCTTGCCGTATGAGAAGAAAACCGCCCGGAAAGAAACAGTCTATCTTCATCAGCACCCCTATGTGTTTCGCGGTTCAGTTTCGCATAACGTAAAATCTGCCATTTTATCCCGTCAATCCAATACCGATCCGCTTGAAATATTGAAAATTCTTCACCTTGCAAACAAGATTGGGCAGGAGGCAGCACTGCTCTCGGGCGGTGAAATGCAAAGAGTTGCCCTGGCTCGAACAGTTGCGAACGGCAAACCGATACTTTTCCTGGATGAGCCGACCTCAGGAGCCGACAGCACTTCGGCAGAGCATATTATTGAAGCGCTGATGTCAATAAAAACAAGCAAAACCATCATATTCAGTACACATTCAGTCAGAGCCGCGGAAAAATTGGCAGACAGAATACTGCACTTGGATAAAGGACAAATCATTTCGGACAGGAGACCGGAACATGCTGAAAAATCTTCATCCTGACAAAGCCCTGGAAGTGATCCTGGAAAATGCCCATTCTTTGCGCCTTAAGCTGGGCGATGAAACGATAAGCCTTGAAAATGCGCTGGGCAGAGCAGCATCTCGGAAAATGATTTCTGAAATCGACCATCCGCCGTTCGCCAAATCGGCCATGGATGGATTCGCTTACCGCACCGCAGATCAGCAGACATTCTATCGAGTTGTGGAATCAGTGCAGGCAGGCTCTTTTTCTGATGCTTCGCTCCATGACGATGAAGTTGTGCGAATCATGACTGGTGCGCCCATTCCTGAGGGAGCGGCGGGAGTTCAGCGCGTTGAATGGACAACAGACGCTGGAAAAGACGAACAGGGACGCAGTCTTGTGCGTTTTTCGCTGAAAGAGAAAATTACCAATATTATCGAAGCCGGAGAAAATCTGAAAAAAGGCGAACTCTTGCTCACACCGCGCATGCTTCAGCCCCAGGATATCGGTATCCTTGCCGCTGGCGGCTGTGCCCGAATCGATGTCGCGAAGCAACCGCGAGTCTGCGTTGTGTCGACCGGCAATGAAATAATGGCCGCGGGTCAGAAACTTGCAAAAGCCAGAATTTACGACTCCAATGGCCCCCAGCTGACCGCCCAGGCACGGCAGGCCGGAGCGGATGCTCATTTTCTCGGCATTGTCCCTGATGAAAGATCTGCTCTTCTTGCGGTGCTTATCAAAGCATTGGCTGAATACGATATTCTCGTGCTCTCCGGCGGCGTCTCGATGGGCGACTTTGATCTCGTTCCTTCCGTCTTGCAAGAACTTGGCGTCGAGCCAATATTCCACAACCTTGCGATGCGTCCCGGCAAGCCGACATTTTTCGGAAAGACCGATACCTGTGCGGTATTCGGGCTTCCTGGCAATCCAGTGTCTACCTTTGTGAATTTTGAGGTTCTGGTAAAACCTTTTATCCATGCATGCATGGGAATTGAATACAAACCGAGAATGGCAAGAGCGCGCCTTGCCAGGGAACTCGCGCGCAAAGGCTCAGACCGCGTCGAATTCCTGCCGGGAATTCTTGAAGCCGATGAGTTTGGACTGCGCGCCAGCCCGCTTCCATACCACGGATCCTCGATGATTACCGTTCTCGAACGGGCTGATATTCTGTTCAGAATGGAACTCGGCCAATCAAGCATACCCGAAGGAGCGATTGTCGATGTTAGACTCATTCGGCCGTAACATTCATTACCTGCGAATCTCAGTCACGGATCGATGCAATCTCCGCTGTATCTATTGCATGCCGGAAGAAGGTATCGAACTTGTGCCGCATAACGCGATTCTCAGCTTTGAGCAAATCGAAGCAATAGCTCGGACAGCGGTCAGGATCGGCATTGACAAAATCAGGCTGACAGGCGGAGAACCACTGGTCCGCAAGGGAATTGTCGATCTGGTTGCAAGGCTGAGAAAAATTCCCGGCCTGAAAACACTGGCCATGACAACCAATGGTACACTGCTTGCTCCCCTTGCAGGACCGCTCTTTTCCGCGGGTCTCGGCTCTGTCAATATTTCACTCGACACACTCAATCCTGAACGTTATGCGCGATTGACCAGGCGCGGCAGAATTGAAGATGTGCTGGCAGGAATTGATGCAGCGCTTGCGGCCGGTCTAGCCGTCAAAATCAATACAGTTGTGATGGATGATACTTCACATGCTGAAATTGAAGCCCTGAAAGCTTTTGCGCGGCAGAAAAACGCCGCATTCCAGACAATTGCCCAATACTCTCTCCAATCCATGAAGATGGATGATCATGCATTTGACAGGCCGCCTCCCTGCGCAACGTGCAATAGAATCAGACTGCTTGCGGATGGCACTTTGCGCGCCTGTCTGCAATCAGACATTGCAATCCCTGTGGATTTTCAGGACATTGAAGGCAGTATCAAAAAAATAATCGAATTGAAACCAGCGCACGGTACGATCAGCGCAACGAGCTCAGTTGGAAAAATCGGCGGATAATTTTTGAGGAGGAATGCCATGGCAGCAGAATTTACCCATTTGGATGAGAACGGCAACGCCCGGATGGTCGATGTTTCTCATAAGCCGCGCGTCAGACGGACGGCAACTGCGCAAGGGAAAATATATCTTTCTCCGCTCACCATAGAAAAAATCCAAACCAACACGATCGCGAAGGGAAATGTTCTCGCAACTGCGCGAATTGCCGGTATCATGGCAGCAAAACGCTGTTCTGACTTGATACCTCTCACGCATTTGATTGAGATCGAACATGTCGAAGTGGATTTTTCCATCGAAGCAGACAGCATCCTCATAACCGCCCATTCAGTCTGCACTGATAAAACAGGCATAGAAATGGAGTCGCTCACAGCAGTTTCCATAGCCGCTCTCACCATCTATGACATGTGCAAAGCGGTTGATAAAGCAATGCATATCGAAAATATTCGGCTTTTGGAAAAAACAAAGGAGCAGATCGCATGAATGACCGTATTCATTCAGAAGGTGAATTCGAAATTGTCTCACTCAATGTTTCAAGCACAACCGGAACCAGGAAAAAACCTGTTCAATCCATCACCGCAGTCCCCGGCAAAGGTATTGAAGGGGATGCTCATGCGGGGCTCATTGAGAACCGGCAGATCTCACTCCTCGCCATGGAGGAAATTGAAATTGCATCCTCCCAGCTCGTGAAAAACGGCTGTCCCGTCGTTGGAGGCTTGACCAGCCTCGCGCCCGGAGATTTTGCTGAAAATATTACAACCCGCGGTGTCGCCCTGCATCTGCTGCCAATCGGCACAAGGCTTGAAATCGGCGAGGCAGTACTCGAAGTGTCCAAAATCGGCAAAGAATGTCACACGTCCTGTGAAATCCGACGATTGGTCGGCGACTGTGTCATGCCCAGAAAGGGAATTTTTGCCAGAGTCATCAAAGGAGGAGTAATTTGCAATGAAGATCGCGGTCATTACTATATCTGACAGAGCTTCACGCGGCATCTATGAGGACCGCTCGGGTCCTGCCATAGAAAAGATTCTCCGTGATTTTAATTCCGATATTGACGTTATACGACATATAGTGCCCGATGGAAAAGAAAATGTTTTATCGGCGCTCAAACAGCATACCGAAGCGGATTGGATCATAACCACGGGCGGCACAGGACCTTCGCCCCGCGATCAAACGCCGGAAGCGACCCAGGCTTATTGTGAAAGGCTGATGCCAGGGCTTGCAGAATATTTCAGACTGAAGTCGCTTGAGCAGACACCCTTTGCCGTTTTTTCACGAGGCGTCTGCGGCATGAAAGGAACACAATACATTGTGAATTTTCCCGGCAGTGTGTCAGGAGCTCAATTCCATGCCCAGCTTCTAGCTCCTCTGCTCAGCCATGGCGTAGACATGGCACTGGGCAAAGGGCATTGAATAGTATCAGGCTGTTTCGAATTTTTTCAATTTTGGTTCGATGACAAAACGGCAGTACGGCGCCTGGGGGTTGGCTCGATAGTAATCCTGATGCCAGTCTTCAGCCGCCCAGAACCTGGACGCCGGAACTATCTGCGTTACAATCGGTGCCGGCAGTTTTCCCTGCTCGGTCCGCAGTGAAGCCTCGGCAACGCGCTTCTGTTCTTCATCCAGATAGAAAATGGCCGAGCGATATTGTTCACCGACATCAGCTCCCTGCCGGTTTTTGGTTGTCGGGTCATGAATTTTCCAGAACAACTCGAGAATTCTTTCATATGAGATTTTTTCCGGATCGAAGGTAATCCGAACCGATTCAGCGTGCCCCGTCATACCTGTACAAACCTGATCATAGGTTGGATTTTCCGTTTCGCCGCCGCAATAGCCCGATTCTACATCGACCACGCCAGGCACTTTTTCAAAAGCCGCTTCAAGACACCAGAAGCAGCCGCCGGCCAGAATCGCTGTCTTATAATTTTTGTTTTCCATAATAATCCCTCATGATTAATAATGTACTGAAATACTCAAAAAAACTGAAATCGAAATTTATATTTGGGCTGGTATTCAGTATGGGAAACAACTATACTTATTTTTGAAAAAAATATGAAATATTTGCCCGGATTCCCGCAGGATACCGAGTTTCAGGAGGTGAAAAAACTGCTGGCAATCAAAAGGAGCTGTGTAGCGTGCTTGAAACTGAACTCTATCACTCAAAATTCATCGTGGAGATATGAAAAAATTCTGAATTAATATTAAATATTGAGGAATTTAATAATTGGCATAAAAATTGCATTAATAAAGCTATCTGGCGCAAGGAGGAAAGAAATGCCCCAAAAATCAGCGGTATTGAAAAGAAAAAATGTCCGGAATATCCGGCACATTGTCCAGGCAGCGTTCTTCATTCTGGTTGCGGTCACCGCGACCGTCTCCGTTCTGGCTGAACGCGGAATAAAAATCCCCATCCCTGATGCTTCATTGCACGCGATCTGCCCGTTCGGCGGCGTCGTTTCATTCTGGCAGCTGCTCAATGTCGGTACCCTCGTAAAAAAAGTGCATGAATCTTCGGTCGTTCTTGCGGTCATAGGGCTTTTGCTGTCACTGCTCTTTGGACCGGTCATCTGCGGCTGGGTCTGCCCCTTCGGTACCTTCCAGGAATGGCTCGGAAAACTCGGGAAGAAACTTTTCGGTAAACGATATAATCATTTTGTCCCGAAAAATATCGACCGGTGGCTCAGATATCTTCGATATTTTGTGCTTGCCTGGGTCAGCTATATGACCATCATAACCGGCAAGCTCATCTTCCAGGATTATGACCCATACTTTACACTCTTCAATTTCTGGACCGGGGAAGTTGCGATCACCGGCTATATCGCCCTTGCGCTTGTCATCATCCTGTCGCTTTTCGTCGAACGCCCGTTCTGCAAATACGCCTGCCCCTATGGCGCTTTCCAGGGAATATTCAATCTCTTTAGAATTTTTGGAATACGCCGGAACGCTCCTACCTGCATTTCCTGCAAGGCATGTGACAAAGCCTGCCCGATGAACATCGAAGTTTCGACTTCAAAAGTCGTGCGGGATCATCAGTGTATCTCCTGTCTTGAATGCACCAGCGAAACAGCCTGCCCGGTGCCTGCGACAGTCCAGATGCTCGCCCTGCCAGGCACGGTTCAGGACAGCTTTAAAAAGAAATCTGAAACAAGCGAGGCTGCAAAATGAGCAAAAAACCACTTTCTCTGACCATCGTCCCGATGGCGGTCATCATTGTCAGTGTCTTTGTCATCGGCATAGCGGGAGCGAATCTCCTCGGGGTCTGGAAAACCACGAATACCAAGGAACCCGTCAAGATCAAGACCGGTGAGTTCGCGGGTCTTCCAAATCCGGCCGATATCCGCGGTTCCTATACCTGGGCTGATGTCGGCAAGGCGTTCAATATCGATGTCCAGCATCTTCTGACAGCCTTTGGCGCAACCGACCCTGCGGTCAAGGTCAATACGCTGGAAACCATCTACACGAAGGAAACCCTTCCAGCCGGTCTGGAAATCGGCACTGGATCGGTGCGGCTCTTTGTCAGCTTGTATACGGGCATCCCTTTTACAGCTGATGAAGGTACTGTCCTTCCAATATCAGCGATAGCCGTACTCAAGGAGTTCGGGAAGGCTGATTCAAGCCTTATCGCAGATGCTGAATCGAAAGCGTATAATCCTGCTGCGAAACAGCAGTCAGCCGCAGCAAAAGCCCCAGCCACAACGACTCCGGCGCCTGCCAGTCAGCCGGCTGCGGCCGCAAAACCAGCAGAAACCGCCACAGCCGCTCCAGCCAAACCCGCGACAACGGCCACAACCGTTAAAGCAGTGCCCACAGCGGAAAACCCTGCACCAGCAGCAAGTGCCAAGACAACGAGCACAACGGTGGCGGGAACTGCTGAAACTCATGAAGTAAAAACCGGAACCGTGACCGGCAAAACAACATTCAAAGACCTGAAAGACTGGGGTTTGACGGAAGAAAAAATCAAATCGGCGACTGGCGGCAAAATCGGTCCTGACAGTGCAGTCATCAAGGACTGGGCTGAACCCAATGGGCTGACATTCTCGGAATTAAAACCGAAACTGCAGGCCTTGCTTGACGCAAAATAAAACCGCTTCGTCAATCATGGAATGAAAAAGGCTCCAGGTTTATGCCCTGGAGCCTTTTTTTCAGCACAATTTTGGAAACACCGGTCAGGGTGCCCCATTCAATACCGAATTTATAAATGTCACCAGCACATTCAGCGCCCGCTCGTTGGCCCCACCTTCAGGGATGATTATATCGGCATAGGACTTTGTCGGTTCAATAAACTCATAATGCCCGGGCCGCACAACATTCAGATACTGCTCCACCACGGAGTCGACCGTTCTGCCGCGCTCCTTGATGTCGCGGTTCAAACGGCGGATAAAGCGGATGTCATCCGGTGTGTCGACATAACTCTTGAGATCGATGAGATCGCGGACCGCCTTGTTGGTGAAAACCATAATCCCTTCAAAAATGACCAGTTTTCGCGGCGTCACCTGAATCGTCTGCTCAGTCCTTCGATGATGCACAAAGTCGTACACCGGCATCGCGATCGGACTGCCGCTTCTGAGCTGCGTCAGGTGTTCGATCAGCAAATCATTGTCAAAAGCGTCAGGATGATCGAAATTAAAGGCTGTGATGTTCGAATTCGATATGAATTCTGCTGATTTATAATAGTTGTCCTGGGGCAGAAAAACAAAATCGGAAACAACTTCGGAAATTTTACGGACTATGGTTGTCTTGCCGCTGCCTGAGCCGCCGCAGATTCCGATGACTTTGACTGGGTTCATGAAATCAGCCTACCAGAGATTCGCTAAAGCGTAAATATAGAAAGACACATCGATTCCCGAATAAACCGGAAAATTCCGGATTGCCGTGATTCAAAGAAAGTCCGCGCCGTTGCCGTAGGAATTCATGAAGGCAACTTCGCTGACATTCTTGCGGTTCCGCTCTGATACTTCGGCTTTTTGCTGACCTTCATTCAGCAGAGCCGCGTCGCCTGGCGCTCCGACTGCAATGACACAGACCGGCACCAGCTCGGGCGGCAGGTGAACCGCTGTTCTGACTTTGGCGGGTGCGAATCCGGCCATAGGGTGAGCATACAATCCTTCATGGACTGCCTGCAGTTGGAGCGCCATCGCCGCCTGTCCCAGATCGAAGTACGCATAATCACGCCCATCGTCTAATCTGCAATCCAGATGGCTGCCGGTTGCAAACACAAAAAGCACGGGCGCCGCAAGCGCCCACGCGTTGCCTGGCGTCAGCGCGGCAGCAACCGCTTCATATTCAGGACTTGCCGCTGCCTTCTCGAGTACAATCATGCGCCAGGGCTGATTGTTGAAACAGGAAGGCGCAAATGTCGCGGCTTTGATAAGCCGTGCCAGACAATCCCGGGCGAGCGGCTGGCTCGACAAGGCCCGCCGCGCCCGCCGCTTTTCGATTTCATTCAGCAGTTCCATATTTTTTTGCTCCTTGCATCAAATATTTTTCTACTTCATCGACAATAAAATCAGGAGTCGAAGCGCCGGCAGTCAAGCCGACAACTTCCTTATTAAAAACCTCGTCGGGCAATTCTTCAGGCTTTTCGATGTGCCAGGCTGGTTTGCCCGATTCGAGGGCTGCCATGTAAAGCCGTCTTGTGTTCGCGGAATTTTTACCGCCGGCGATTACCAGCGCATCCACCGTTTCGGCCAGCTTGCGCAGGGCTTCCTGCCTGTCCCGGGTAGCCGGGCAGATCGTTTGAATAACCAGCAGGCTGGGAAATTTTTCTTTCAGCGCTGCTTCTATTGCCTGATATTCGGATTCCTTGATCGTGGTTTGTGCGATCAGGGCTGCTTTGCTGGTTTTAATCGAATTGGCGAGCTGTCTGGCGCTTTCAGGATTTTCAGCAACCAAGGCTCCCGGCGCATGCCCGAGGATGCTTGCCACTTCGCCATGTGAGGCGTCGCCGGCGATGATGACGATATACCCCGCCTGCAAAAGCTGAACAGCTTTTTTCTGGCTGGCGAGCACCCGCGGACAGGTCGCATCGATTATAGTTGCCGAAAGTGCTTTGAGCCGTTCAAAGGTCGAAAGCGGTGCACCGTGCGCCCGTATGATGACAATCGAATTCCTTGCCAGCTCATCGAAAAGTCCATGTTCAAATTGCTCGGTGTCCAGCACCTGAACGCCATATTTTCTGAGAGACTCGATTGCCTGCGGATTGTGGATGAGCGGTCCGTACGTAAACACTTTTTTCCCGGAAGCAATGCCCGCTGCCCCCGCTTCCCGTGCGAGGGCTTCCGCTCTCCGGACGCCCATGCACATGCCCAGCACTTCAGCTCTGCGAATAATCATGGTTCTACTGTAGTATCGAATTTCAATTCTGTCACCTGGAGTATTGCAGGCTATAAAATGCATTCCTTTAGATTAGAATAATGATACAATAGAAATAAATAAATATGCATAAAAGAATTACTTCCTATCTCACACACTTTCCCGCTTGCCTTAACGAGAAAAAATGATATACTAACAGGTCTTGAAAACCGGCCCGCCGGCAAGATTTCCGCGGTTCGGATGCTTCAGCAAGGAGATGAAATGACTGGCAGAAAAACCATAGTTGTTGCGTTGGGCGGCAACGCAATCATCGAAGAAGGAACAGAAGGTACCATCGAACAGCAGTTCGCCAACACTCGGAAAAGCCTGGATGCCATTGTCGGCATGATCCAGGAAGGCCATAAGGTAGTACTGACGCATGGAAACGGCCCGCAGGCTGGTGTTCATCTGATCCGCAATGAGGCAGCCAGTGCTCAGGTTCCCCCATCGCCCCTCAATGTTATTGTCGCGGATACGCAGGGTTCCATGGGCTACATGATTGCCCAGTGCCTCTCGAACGCGCTTCTCAAGGCTGGCGTGAAAAAAGATGTGGTGACTGTCATAACACAGGTTGAAGTTGATCCCGCTGATCCTTCTATGCAGAATCCGACCAAATATGTCGGTCCTTTCTATAAAGCAGAGCAGGTCGAAAAAATGCGCGAACGCGGCTGGGTTATCAAAGAAGACCCGGGACGCGGTTTCAGGCGGGTTGTTCCCAGCCCGATTCCTCTTGATGTCATTGAAAAGGAAACTATCAAAGATCTCATCGATGATGGAAAGGTTGTCATCGCCGTGGGCGGCGGCGGCGTACCGGTCAAGCGTGAAGCTGACGGAACGCTTTCGGGCGTCGATGCCGTTATCGACAAGGACAGAGCTTCCGCTTTGCTGGCCAACCTCATCGGTGCCGACGAGCTGGTGATTCTGACCGGTGTCGACCGCGTTGCCATCAATTTCAAGAAACCGGATCAGAAATTCTTTGACCGGATGACAGTTGCCGAATGCGAGCAGTACCTGAAAGAAGGGCAGTTCCCCAAAGGTTCCATGGGACCGAAAATCGAGGCTGCTTGCGACTTCATCAAGCGGGGCGGTGACAAAGTTGTCATCACCACCATGGAAAACGCAACGCTCGCCGTTGACGGCCGGGCAGGGACGGTCATTACCGAGTGAGTCTGCGGGACAGGGGAATGCCGAATTGCATGAATACTTGTTCAGCTTGACGAGGCTTGTATATCCATGCTAGTTTTTTTCGAATCTCTTCCTTAAAGGATGCATTATGAACGCAATCAGTCATGGCCTGGTTCTGCTGCAGGCTGCTACGGCGAATCCTACCGGCCAAATGGTCTCCACACTGGTCACCTTCGGCCTCGTATTCGTCATTTTTTACTTCCTTATTATCAGACCGCAGAACAAGAAACAGAAAGAAATGCAGAAGATGATCGCAGGCGTCAAGAAGGGCGACAAGATCGTCACGATCGGCGGAATCCATGGAACCGTTTACTCCGTCAAGGAAGGCACGGTCGTGGTAAAAGTCGATGATGACTGCAAGATCGAATTCTCCAAGTCCGCAATTGCAACCGTTTCTGTGGCAAAAGCGGAAGAAAAAGCTGAAGAGCCGGCTACTGACAAGACTGAAGAGAAGAAATAGTCTTGCTTTTTCGTGTCATTCCGCTCTCCAGGAAGCGGGATGACACAAGCATATCCATGCCCTCATGTTGAAGCTGTCGGGCTTGTCCTATGCGATCGATATACTAATGTGGAGTTACTGGAATGAGTAAAACCCGTCGTTTGATCACCGTTATTGTAGTATTGGCAATCGCTTTCGCGTTTCTGTTTCCTACAATTCAATGGTACATGCTGACCCCCAAAGAGGATCAGGCAATCGCGGTCGGCTCGAGAGAGCAGATCCGGGATTTTTCCAGAAGAATGGCCTATTCGATTCTGATGGATATCAAAAACAAAGCGCTGGCAGGCGAT
>JAJTBL010000258.1 GCA_021286925.1 Spirochaetia bacterium
AAGGGAGAGGTCTGCAAAACCTTTATGCATCGGTTCAATTCCGATCGGCGCCTTCCTAAGAGGCTGATTGCTGTTAGCAATCAGCTTTTTTTTTGATCGCCGGACTTTCAGGCCGAGCCCCCGGCCTCAGCCACAGAGGCTGAGGCTTTGAGGCTGAAACCGGCAGTCTGAAGCAGTTTGCAAAAAAGCCTTTCACGATGCCTCACTTTCTTCTTGACGAGCGGGCCGCTCCAATCTAGAGTACAGGGTGAGTCGCTTCAAACAAGAGAAAGCTTTGAAAATGGCTCAACGCTGATTTTTTCCATTTCAGAAAGGCGGGGAGCGAAATAATCGTCCATGAGTAAGGCACACAAAAAACTGCTCAATCTTTCTCTGCCCCTTCTTCTATGCGCCATTTCCTGTCTTGCTTTCTGGGGAGCCCAAACTGCAAGCAAAAAATCTATCGGCATACTCCAGCAAACACTGCTCGCCCGGCTGAAATTCGATATCACTGCTTCTGTTGATTCTCTTGTCGAATCGGGAAGCCGCCTTGCAGTCCTGCTTTCTGAAAATGTTGAGGCAGATGATTCCGCAATCCAAGCGCGTGCGGATCGAATTCTGAAAGAAAATCCAAGCGTCAAAGGCATAGCCATAGCCCCTGATGCTATCGTGCAACGCTATTTTCCTGCTTCAGGCAATGAAAACCTCCTTGGGCACGACCTTTTAACAAATCCAGAGCGCCGCGAATCTTTGGCGCTTGCGGTTGAGTCCCGGAAACCCATTGTTTCAGGGCCTTTTTCTTCTGTCGAAGGGCTTGTCTTTTTCATTCGCTACCCAGTATTTCGGTACGACAAGCTCTGGGGATTTATCAGCCTGACAGTATCGTTTAACGAGTTTCAAAAGTCGATGAATCTGGTACAACAGTATCCAGGTCTGCACATCTCGATTGCGCGTTCAAATAGGTCCGCCTCGGCGTTCTCAAGCCAAGTGCAGCTCCATGGCGAAACCTGGGATGTCGATCTGAACGCCGGAACTGCTTCGGCATTATTCAGCATCGCGCTTGTGTTTCTTTTCGGCATTTCCTTGTCGGCATCTGTGTTTTTATTTTTCATGCTTCGGCTGAAGGCAATTCCTTTGCTGGAAAAGTCAGGAATGCATGAGATGCGGAAGGCTGAAGATTTTAAACCGAAGCACAGTAAAATAGGCGCGGCAAAAGGACAGCAAATGCCGATAATGGCGCTGGATGATCAGCCTGAGGCAGATACCAAAGCTGATCCTGCGCAATCCCCTTCCATCGCTCCGCTGGCTTCATCCGCTTCAACCGTGTCAACGGCTCCTTCGGCCTCAGCAGCCTTGAACCAAACCTCAGAACCTGCGCCAGCGCAACACAATCGGTCCTTGCACAAGGTTGGAAACACTGAATACGGAATGCCGAAAACTGTCTCGCGGCCAAAGCGCGAAAAAGTCGAGTTTATCGGCCCAGATGTCCCGGGACAATTATTTATGCCGGAAATGCTGGTTGACGGGAATCCGGCGCAGGTTTTTGCCGCGTACGCGGAGAAAAAGCCAGAACCGGAACAAGAGATAAAATTTCATGCGACAGAGTCCCATGTGCCAGCATCTCACGGGCTGGAACATGAGGCCCAGCTCATGAAGCCCCAGCTCATGAAGTCCCATGAGCAGGAAGCTTTGCCGATCGAGCTGCACATGCAACAAGAAGCGGACCGCTCAACGCCGCTTGAGCTGGATTTTGGAAAAGGGCAGGGCAAGGCGCTGGCAAAGCCTGACACACCTGAAGCTGTTCAACCTGCTCAGACGGTTCGGGAAATCAGCATTCTGGTCGTTGATGACAGTGAAGCCAACCGCGATATCATGGGCAGGATGCTCGCGCTGAAAAAGCATCATGCCGAGTTCGCTTCCAGCGGCAGTGAAGCCCTCTCGCGGTGTGCGGCAGTAAAATTCGATATAATTTTCATGGATTGCTTCATGCCCGGCATGGATGGCTATAAAACGGCCCGAGCACTGCGGGATCAAAAGCTGGCAGAAAAGAGCGTCATTATCGGCATGAGCGCAAAAGTCGGCCAACATGAACTCGACCTCTGCATCGAAGCCGGCATGGATGACCTCTTATCAAAGCCGTTCACCATCAATGAACTCGAATCGCGCATAAGGAAACACCTTTTCTGAAAAATTGGCTCTATCTTCTTTTCAGCCGCATCAAAATTGGTTATTGTTCATACCATGAAATCTGATGCACTGGTGCGGCGCCCATTTCGCTACTCCTATTTCAACGCGTCTCTCTACATAATTGCCGCCAACATTCTTTTGTATGCGCTTGGCTTTATGTTTCCTAATCTCCAGGTCGCCATGGCATTGAACCCCGCTGCCGTGCTCTCCGGCTATGTCTGGCAGTTTGTGACCTATATGTTTACGCACGCCAGCCTTTCGCACCTCTTTGTGAACATGCTCGGCCTTTTCTTTTTCGGTCCTCCCGTGCAAAGAATTCCTTTTGTATTATTTGCTTACCGGCATTTTTGCGGGGATTGTTTCATTTGCGATTTTTGCGCTGACCGGGGCCTGGTACACGATGCTTGTCGGAGCTTCTGGCGCGCTCTTTGCTGTCCTGCTGGCATTTGCGGTCATTGAGCCCGATGCTATCATTTACCTGTACGGCATCATTCCGCTGAAAGCGCCCGTGATGGTGCTTGGCTATGCCGGCATCGAGATAGCATCACAGCTCCTAAATTCAAGGAGTTCTGTGGCACATCTGACGCATCTTGCGGGATTTGTTTTTGGGTGGCTTTATTTTCTGATTCGATTTGGAATCAATCCGCTGAAACGGCTTATATCGCGACGATAGGAGTGATCAGTGAAACACGATTTCATAAAGCGATGATTTAGCCGATTCGATCCTTTTCTACATCATTGTGCATCTTTTCAAGAATGCCCATTAAATGGTCAACAATTTCCTGTTTCTTATCGTCCCGGAAATGATGATCGAGTTTTATACCCGCTAAAAATTCCTTGCTGTCATAAACCGGACTGACAGTCATGACAACCTTGTCGGGATGCAGAAGATCCTCTTCCATCTCTCCAGAGGGATTGATTCTGAGGATATTGCCATTGATCGCAGCCAGGCAGAACGTGGA
>JAJTBL010000259.1 GCA_021286925.1 Spirochaetia bacterium
GAATGCAGTTGCTTTTTGACAAATATTGTAATATTGTTTATGTGACATGAAAATACGATATCTTGACGGTACCCGTCTCAGAAGGGCGATTTTAGCAGGAACAGCCACACTCATCGCCAACACTGAAAACCTCAATGCCATCAATGTGTTTCCGGTTCCCGACGGTGACACGGGAACCAATATGGCGCACACGGTCAAAACCATTGCACGGCGGCTCGTTTCAATGAAGCCAGTCAGGAAAGAAAAGGCCGGGGAGGTACTCGAGCAAACCGCGGCGTCTGCGCTGCAAGGCGCACGGGGCAATTCCGGTGCAATTTTAGCCCAGTTTTTCTGCGGACTGGCCGAAGAGCTGAAAGCGGATGCGCGGGTCAACGCCCAAAGGTTTGCCGAAGCTGTCCGGAATGCTGTGCAGAAGACAAAAACTGCGTTGTCGGTTCCCAAAGAAGGAACCATTTTGACGGTGCTCTCCGACTGGGCGCTCGCTTTGCAGGAAAAGGCTTCAGTCACTGAAGATATTGCCCATGTTTTCATGGCAGGCTATGAAAAAGCCAAAGAATCCCTCGCCCGAACAAAAACCATGCTCCCCGAGATGAAAAAGGCGGGTGTGGTGGACGCAGGGGCTAAGGGTTTTGTTCACTTGCTGGACGGAATCGCTGATTATATGCAATCAGGATCAATCAGGCATTTTGCCAGAAATTCGAAAGCTGGCCGGACAGCCCCGCCGGAGGACAGTTCCCATGAATTCCATGACGCATCTGAACATGGATTTGAGCCGATGATAGAGACGGGCCGCCGTTATTGTACCGAAGCCTTGCTCTCTTCCGTTCCGGATTCACTCGAGACAATCCGCCTCGCGCTGAACGATCTCGGTGACTCAATAGTGGTAGCCGGCAATGACAGCATGGCAAAAATACATATCCATACCGATATGCCTTCCGTGGTTTTTGACGTTTTAGACAGGCTCGGGACGATAGAGACGCACAAAATTGATGATATGAAGCTTCAGCAGAGTCTGGCAGTTCGAGCTCAGACCAAAGGGAAGGCGAATATCTGCGCGATAGTTGTGGACACAGGCTGTGATCTTCCGCAGGAATTCATGCTTGAACATGGAATCATCAAGATTCCCGCACGCATCGATATCGACGGAATGGTGCGTCCGGACGGCCCGGCGCTGGATGCTGGACGGATAATCTCCCTGATGAAGGATGAACCGGGATTTTCGCTGTCCACAAGTCTGCCCGATGAATCATCATATACTCGGGCGTTTTCCCTGGCTTTGGGATATGCCGGGGAAGTCCTCTATATTGGGCTTTCAGGGGCCCTTTCGGGCACCTTTGAGGCGGGAGTCCGCGCGGCGAAAAAGCTGTCTCCGTCGGTAGTCTGCTT
This sequence comes from Spirochaetia bacterium, assembly GCA_021286925.1. GTDB lineage: Bacteria > Spirochaetota > Spirochaetia > Treponematales > Rectinemataceae > JAJTBL01. The sequence goes on from JAJTBL010000259.1 coordinate 1,387, forward strand.
CGACTCGCGGAGCGTGACCTCCGGCACCGGAGCCCTTGTTGCCCGAGCTGTCCAGCTGGCTGAAGCGGGCATGCGGGCTGAAGAAATCAAAAAAGAGCTTGCGGTTTTTTCCTCCCGGGTTTCGTTTTTTGTCGCTGTCCGGGATTTGTCCAGCCTTATCCGTTCCGGTCGGCTTCATGGGCTCAAAAGTGTCATACTCAGAAAATTCGGCCTGCGCCCGCTCCTTACGACCAATACCGAAGGCAAGGCCGAGACTGCCGGGGTGTTTTTAAGCCGGGCCAATTCGGCCAAAGTCATTTTCAAAAAACTGGCTTCCCGGCTTCCCAAAGGCGAGCCTTGTGCGATCTTCATAAGCCATGTTTCCGCGGAGTGCGAAGCGCGCGAATTGCAAACGCTCTGCGCCCGCCATTTTGGGCCTCAAACCGACATACACATATCTGAGATGGGACCTCTGCTCTCATCCATCGCCTGGCTCGGCGCTCTGGGCGCTGCCGGATTCGCCAAAAAACCGCTCTCCTGATAAAACGAAAAAAAATAACGAAAAAAAAACAGTGCTTTCGCGGGGAAGCACTGTTCAGGAATTCAAGCCTCAATTAAAAATCGATTATGGAAGTTTGCTCCTCTCCAGGTTATCTGCCCCGGGACGAACGCAGTTGCGCGGTTCTCCAGAGTTCCAGCATCTTGAGCGCGCGGTCAGCGGTTCTGAAAACGGGAACGCCCTGCGCTTCGAGCTGGCGGCACAAGGGGTCATAGAGCGGCCCGGTGTCGACAACCGCCACAAAGGGTTTGTCAGTTTCCCGCGCCAGCCTGCCGTAACGGAAAGCGATGGAATCTTCCCGTGTCACATCTTCCGAATGCTTTGCGGGATCGGCGGCGAGGGTATTCATCATAACCGTGAGCGGAACAATGCCGACAATGCCCAGATCCGTTCCCTCATTGAGCAAGACGGTTCTGAACGACATTTCATAGGCGTCGTCGCCCGCCATTGGAGTCAAGTCGAGGGGGTTGTGCACATCGACGATGTCGGCGATTTTTGTCCGCACGAAAATATCCTGAAGCTCGTGCGCGGAAGACTCTGAAAAAGCTGCCAACTTCATGCCGCCAAGGTTATCGGCAATGGCGACGCATTCAAACGGCGCCGAGGCGGTTGCCGCGTGCTTTCTTGCCGTCAAGCAGGGTGAACATCGTCATGGCGTCATCGAATTCGTCAAGATTGGAGCAGACAATCGCTCCAGCCTGCGCGAAAAGCTCGCGGGTGACGGGGTAATCGCCGGCAATGCTGGCGGTATGGCTTGCCGCGGCTCCGGCGCCTGCCTGCGTCCTGCCTGCCCGGTAGAAAATCACGGTCCTGCCTGACTGCGCGATGGCTTTTGCGGCATTCAGCGTCTTGAGACCGTCCAGCATCTTGAAGCCTTCGACATAGACGGCGAAAACTCTGATTTCCTGGTCCTGCGCTAAAAATTCCAGATAGTCGCCGATTGTGACATCCATCTGGTTGCCGCAAGTGATGGTGTATTTGGGGTTGATATCCGGGTGCTTGGAGATGCGGCAGATGGCGAAGGCTCCCGATTGGGATATGACTGCCATGGGGGCGAGTTTGCCCTTGGGCATGGGCAGTTTGTGCTCGGGTATGAAGAGTGTGTTGTATTTCCCGGGCACGGAGCGAATTCCGAGGCAGTTGCCGCCATTGATGAGCGGGCCTTTGCCCTGCGCCCGCGCGTCTTCCAGCGATT
>JAJTBL010000260.1 GCA_021286925.1 Spirochaetia bacterium
TCGGGCGCCAGGTACGGAGGATGGCCTGTACTTCCTGGGGGATATCGATCCAGCGTTCTGATGACATTTCTTGTTCAATGAGATTCATCGGGAATACCGCAGCCAGCTGGTCGGGCGAAACCGGCGAGCCGTCCGGTCCGAGCGGGGGGCTCACTTTGCCCGGGAATTCAGCGGCCAGGTTGTACCACTGGCGAGGCATGTCGGATTCAGACAGAATGGCTTTTGTCAACATCGTACGTTTCCTCCGTTGCTTGATTGTTTCTTTCGATAGAAACATAGTAACAAGTGAACATTGATTCTGTCAATAGAAACACTGCTATAATTTTCTGAGTTTTTTCAAAATGCAGAAGAATTATTAAAGAACGCCTTGCACGAGCTTGCGTTTCATCGTAGTTCTAAGTAATTGGATTAAATCGCTTTAAATCGCGGGGACGACCACATTATACAGATCAGGAATCAGTTCCAGAGTCAGTGGGAAATCGCAATTTGCGAGAATGTGGGTTTCGCCGTCACATTGCAGCAGGATGGGCTCATGATATTCGAGCTCAATCCGCGATGCCGAAAAATGCTTGAGCTCTTTCAGGTTTTCGTGCTGTCCATGTTCGATGGCGCCTTTGATAAAGAGACGCCGCAGAAGCGGAGTCTGATACACCGCGATGGCGTTTTCAGGACCCGGCAGGATTTTTTTGTTAGAGCCGTATTGCCGATAACCGGAGGATCCCAGCGCAACAAAGAGTTTTTCAGAGGTTTCGTCTTCAATCAGCGTAGATTTCATATCCCAGACACGCATTGTCATGGGTGCAAGGGGATAGGCTTTGTCATAAAGCAGTGTAGCGACATTGAGCCAGAATTTATAGGAATCCCCGGGAAACATGATCTTGAGGCGGTTCGTCATGTCCGCAACATAGGCGTCGAGTCCGATACTGGCAATATTAAAAGCATACAGCGGGGGTTTTCCGCCTTCCAAAGCCGGCACGACTCGGACAGCGGGGCGGCGTTCGAATTTGACTGGTTTGAAAAACCGGCCAAGCGCGGCACGCAGATCTCTGCCTTCCGAGCCATCGTTTCCCGTTCCAAGCGGCAGTCGCAAAATGCCGAAGCGGTTCTTTTCTGTTTCAGGAAGATGAGCGAGCCTTTCAGCGGTTTCGAGGCTGGTGCCATCGCCGCCCGCGGTGATGATGAGATGCAGCGAATCGGTACCGTTGGATTCCGAGCGGTCGAGGAGGCGCTGGACAATGGCCGCGGCGTGACCTCCCCGCTCGGTCAGATGCAGATGCACTGAGACAGGGCTTTCCCGTTGCGGCAGGAGAAGCGCTTCATCCACCAGCGCGGCAAGTTCCTTTTTCCGTTTATCAGCAAAACGCCGACGCTTAAAGCCGCCAGCCTTTGGGTTAGCTATAATATCGACGATGAGTTTCGCCTTTGGAAACGCAGGCGAATGCTCCAGGATTGTCTTGATGCCCGACGCAAGGTTTTCTGGCCGCATAGTATGGATAGAGTATTCCTGTTTTCTGATGTTGTCCAGAATGGCCGCGCGATTGCTGGTTTCTCCATCCGCCGAAATGCGGATATCAGCCTTTAACCGCGCCCATTGTCAGGCCTTTCACGACATATTTCTGGAAAATCATAGTTAAAATGATCGCCGGCGTCATAATGGCCACTGCGGCAGCCATGACCGCGCCCCAATCGACTTCGGCGTAAGATACAAAATTGTAGACGGCGATCGGCAATGTTTTGGTTTTTTCCATGCTCAAAACCTGAGAAAACATGAAGTTGTTCCATGAAAAAATAAACGACAAGGTAATCGAGGTGACAATCCCAGGTCCTGAAACGGGAAGAATGATCGCCATAAACGCTTTCTGGCGAGTTGCGCCGTCCACCATGGCCGATTCTTCCATTTCCACCGGAACGGTTTCAAAATAGCTGGTCATAATCCAGACGACAATCGGCAGGGCTATGAGCATGTGCGAAAGCACCAACGCTACATAGCTGTCCATCAAATGCAGGCGCGAAAAAATGATATACCAGGGCATCAGAAAGGAAATGCCCGGCATGAGGCGGGCTATCAGAATGAACACCGACAGTTTCTGCTGTTTAAAACGGGCGATGGAATAGGCGGCCGGCAAGCCGAGGAGGAGCGAAAGCGAAACCGCCGTAATACCGATAATCGAGGAGTTGATAAAGTATTTCAGGAAGTTCTGTTCTGCGAAGACCTTGATGTAGTTGCCGATTATCGGGTTGAACAGGAGCTTTGGCGGCCAGGAAACGATGTCTACCTGGGTTTTGAACGAAGAAGCCAGCATCCAGAGAAAGGGGAAAAGGACCGGAACGGCGATACCGATGAGCGCGATGGCGAAAATGATTTTCCGTGCAGGTGATACTCGCATGTCTGCCTCCTAAAGTTCGAAGTGCCTGCGCACCTGCATGATGACGATGCTCAACAGAAGCACCAGCAAAAACAAAAACACGAGGATGACCGAAGCCTGTCCCATCCTGAAATATTCAAAGCTGTATTTAAAGGCCATGACATTCATGGTCTCCGAAGCGTAGCCCGGACCGCCGCCTGTCATGGCATAGATAATGTCGAAGGTCTTCAGCGCATCTATGGCGCGAAGAATCATGGCGGTCAGCAAGGTTGGCGCAATCATGGGCAGCGTTATGCGGAAAAAAATCTGGATGTTGCTGGCACCGTCCACCCTGGCAGACTCATACGGCTCTTGGGAAAGCGCTGCAAGCCCCGCAAGGACAATCAGGGTTATCATCGGCGTCCACTGCCAGATATCGACGAGCGCCAATGATGGGATAACAGTCGCAGAGCTGGAAACCCATGATGACTTCGGTAAGCCAAGCTGGGTCAGAACAAAATTAGCAAGCCCGATTGTTGGGTCGAAGAAAAGATTCCACACAATGCCGATAGCGACCGGCGTCGCGACGAGCGGCAGCAGAAGTATGAGCTTCATCAATGACTTGCCTTTGAATTCGCGGTTCAGGAGCAGAGCAAGCGCGAGGCCGAGCAGGGTTTCAGCGCTGAGGGCGATCGCGGTAAAGGAAAAGGTTCTGCCGATAGCGCTTACAAAGCG
>JAJTBL010000261.1 GCA_021286925.1 Spirochaetia bacterium
TCAATGACCGAGGAGAACTGATAACCAAAGAAAACAGCGCTGAACGGCGTTCGCTCCGGGATGCCTCGCTCGCCCTCCGTAATCTTGGCGTTCTGCCGGATTCGCCCAAAGGTTCGCACAGAACCGCGGCTGACACCAAGCGGTTCGCTGACAGCCTGGACCGTCTGCTTGCCCAGCTTTTAAAGTAACTCACTTCCTGCATTGTCATTTTCTGTGCGCAATTCAACAATTTTACCTGTTGGCGGCCTAATCGCTGGGGGCTTGCTTCGCGGTGTCAGCAGGAGAACTGGTTTGTTCCGGTGCAGGTTGAACTGGAAGGCTGTCTGACAGCGGAGCCGGCACTTCCTGAGGCTTTCCAGCGCTCTCCACGGCACTTTCATCCATCCCCGGCTCAGGCGAGCCAGGCGGCGGTGCACCGGTGACTGCCAAATCAGGCGGTGCCGACTGGTTTTCAATATAGCGCCGCACCAGATACGCATAGCGCTCCCGGAGAATTCCTGATTTGTATAAAGTTTCCGGAGAGTATTTGATAGGAGAAGACAGCAGCGCAATTAGGCGGGCAGCCTGATCTTTTGTCAGTGAAGCGAGCCCCTTGCCATACCAATGCCGCGCAGCAGCCTCAATGCCGAATATGCCCTTGCCCCACTCGGCATAGCCAAAATACAATTCCAGTATTCTATCTTTCGATAGAATGAATTCGAGCTCAAGGGCCGTAATAATTTCGAAGTATTTTCGCACATAGCTTTTTTCAGGCACCAGAAACAAGGTTCGCGCGACTTGCATGGTGAGTGTCGAGCCGCCGTACAGCGGTTTGCCCAGTTTGTCGTTAATCTCTTTTGCCCGCTTGAACGCTTCAAAATCCAGTCCATGATGGCTGTAGAATTTTCCGTCCTCCACTGATATCAGCATGGATCGAACATACAGCGGAATTTTCCTGAGCGGCAGGGGCTTGGGTTTTTCGAGCTTCCATCCATATCCCAGAGCGCGGTAGGGCATAAGAATCGTAAAGGGCGGATTGACAAATTTATAAACAAGAATGAGGCTGCTCGTCAGCAGAATGTATCCGAGATGGATAACAACGATGATCTTCAGGATGAGCGCCAGCAGACGCTTGAATGTCAGCGGTTTTTTCGCTTTTTCTCCCCTGCGAATTGCTTGCACTCCATCATTTGGGGCTGTTTCTGCTTGTTCCATCACTCTGCATCGTACTGAGAAAAAGGCTTCGCGTAAATCCCAGCCCCAGCCGGGTTACACGAAGCCTTCAAGAATGATCAGCCAGCGAGTGTTACTGGTTTTTAATCAGAACGAATTCCACTCGTCTGTTCTTCCAGCGGTTTTCTACATCGAGGAAGGAAACCACCGGCTCGCTTGAACCCAATCCAGCAACTGACAGCCGCCGAGCATCAACGCCGTTCTGGACCAGCATCGAGCGAACCAGCTCCGCCCTTCCGGTCGACAGCGGGATCAGCTCCTTGACTTCTTCAGATTGAATTCTCGCCGCTGAATACCCGAGCATTTTACCGATATTGTTGGCATGTCCCTCGATACGGATCCGGTAATCCGGGAATTTGTTCAAAATCTGTGCAATTCGGGCAACAACCTTTTCGTTTCTCGCCACGATATCCTGCGGCAGGCCGATAAAATCGCTGTAATTCGCCCGGAACACTATGGACGGGACCTTGATTTTCAGCCTGTCGCCATCGCGGATAACCAGGACATCAACCGCAATCACACCGGAAATTGTGGTACTGTTGCCCAGCGCGTCCCGCGCAACAAAGGTAAATGGATAATCGGTTGCCGATTCTACCAGTTCGCCTCTGGCGGATTTGCCATCCCAGACAATTCTGGCAGGGGGCTTGCCCTTCCCGCTCCAGTTCATGAAAAGCCGGCTGGCGCCGACCGCATTCGGAGTACTGGATTCAACGACAGCATTTTCGAATATCTCGAGTTTCCAATCCGCGACACTCGATGCCTTGTCAACAATGATATTGAAATTCAATAAGTCATCCGTGCCGTCACCGTCAGGACTGAAATATTCCGGTGACACCGAGATATCAACCTTGGGCGGATCCGTGACAGCAGTAATCGGCGCGCTGACCGCTTCAGCGATATCGCCCTTGGCATACCGCACAACCAGCTTGCCCATAAATTCGCCCTGGAGCACCTGCCCCTGCAGATCCCTGCCGTCCCAGACCAGCCGCGACGGCACTTCATTGCCGGTGCCGCCGAAATAGCTGCGCTCATTTCCTTGCTTGTCGATGATAGAGAATCGCCACGATTCGATACCTTCGCGTTTTTCAACAACAATCGTGAAGGATACATCATCGCGCACGCCGTCACCATTGGGCGACATGCCGGTGTCCGAGGCAGTCACATATACCTTTGGTTTTGTTGCGTCAACGGTAATACCTTTGACGGCTGCCAGAGCGCTGTTGCCCGCAGCGTCGCTTGAACTGACTTCGTAGCTGTACACGCCATCCCGCACAACGGCACCGGAAGCATCTTTTCCATCCCAGACAAAGGTTTTCGCTTCGTTCTTGAAGGTCCATGTTCTGATCACCTGTCCGGACGCGTTCTTGATTCTGCCCGTCCAATCGTCGCCCGGTACAGACTTCTGATATATCGTGACGCTGTCCTTGTTGCCATCGCCATTGGGTGAGAAGAGCAGCGGCTCCGCGCTCACATCAATTTTCGGCGCGACCGTATCGACCAGCACCGCCGGGCTGTCCAGTGTGAACAGGTCATCATTCTCATAGAGAATCCGCAGGCTTACCTGATACAGGCCATCAGGAACCGCAATGCCGGAAGCTGTTTTCCCGTCCCATGCATACTGATCCTTTATATCCTTACTCCCGCTCCAGGTACGCAATGCATTAGCATTTTTCTGGCCGTTTTTGTCCAGCGCGCTTATCGATATGCTGTATTCCCTGATTGAGGACGGTTTTGGCGCTTGAATATTGATATAGGCAATATCCTTGGTTCCGTCGCCATTCGGGCTGAAAGCTGTCGTGCTTAAGATCGGAAGAGCGTCGTGTAGGGAAAGAGTGTTACTCATAGTGTAGATCTCGG
>JAJTBL010000262.1 GCA_021286925.1 Spirochaetia bacterium
AAGAATACCGATCCATCGATGCGCCCACGGATGTGCTCTCATTTTCCATGGGCGAGTGGTATGAAGACGCAGGGCAGAAGATATACCGGGCGGGGGATATCGTCATCAGCATCCCGGCTTTGTATCGGAACGCTGAAGAATTCCATGTCGCCCCCGATGAAGAGCTGAAGCGGCTTCTTATCCATGGCATCCTTCACCTCGAGGGAATGGACCATGAAACCAACGACTCATCCGAACCCATGCTGATACAGCAGGAAGCGATTCTCGCGGAATTCGCAGGAGGCACGCTTCTATGAGCGGAATTTTCCAGATTTTCTCCAGAAAGCCCCGATCAGTGCCTGAAGAAGATCAGCAGGTGCTCGCTGAGCAGGAGGAAATGAAAGAAGGCATCGAGAACCTAGCCGACACGACGGTCAAGGAAGTCATGGTGCCTCGAACTGACACCGTTTTTATCCCATTCGACGCACCCCGGCAGGAAATCCTCGACACCCTGATCAGCTCAGGACATTCCCGGATTCCTGTCTACCGCGAAACCATGGACCAGGTTGTCGGCATTATCTACGCCAAGGATGTTCTGGCGAGCCTCATACGCAACGGGAAAATTGAAGCTGCTGCGCTGATGCGAAAGCCCTTCTTTGTGCCTGAAACGAAAAAAATCGACAGCCTGTTGAAGGAATTCAAGAGAAAACATGTCCATATCGCCGTTGTTGTCGATGAATACGGCGGCACTTCGGGCATTGTCTGCCTGGAAGATATCATTGAAGAGATCGTTGGCGAAATTCAGGATGAATTCGACAATGAAAAAGAACCCATCATCCAGACAGCCCCCAATACCTTTATCTGCGATGCGCGCGCCAGGCTTGATGATATCAGCAAGGAACTCTCCATCAATCTGCCTGCCGAGGAGTTTGAAAGTCTGGCCGGCTATGTATTTGATCTCTTTGGAAGAATCCCAGCCCCGCAGGAGCGAGCCGAGACGGATGATGCCGAGTTCACGGTCATGGAAATGGACGCCCACAGGATTCTGTCGGTTAAAATTCAGCTGAAAAATCGCAATTATGATACGCCGGCAGGCTGATTTCGTTTTGATATGCAAAATAACATTTCAGAATATAATTTTGCTTGCTGAAATCGATAAACGGGTATAGAATAAGCACAGCTGAAATTCAACAGCATCACGAAATATTTCCAACAAAATCCTAAGGAGGGTTACATGAACGCTTATATAAAGCAGGTTCTTGACGACCTCAGAGCACGCTACCCCTGGGAAAGCGAATTCCTTCAGGCTGCCGAAGAGGTTCTCGAGTCTATCGCTCCGCTCATTGAGGCTGAGCCCAAGTACAAGGCGCAGAAAATTCTTGAGCGCATTGTCGAGCCCGAGCGGACGGTCATGTTCAGAGTACCCTGGATCGACGATAAAGGCGAATACCATGTTAACCGCGGTTACCGCGTCCAATTCAACTCAGCCATCGGTCCCTACAAGGGCGGCATTCGTTTCCACCCGAAAGTCACGCTTTCTACGCTCAAATTCCTCGGTTTTGAGCAGATTTTCAAGAACAGCCTGACCGGCCTCCCCATGGGTGGCGGCAAGGGCGGTTCCGACTTCGATCCGAACGGCAAGAGCGATAACGAAATCATGCGATTCTGCCAGAGCTTTATGACCGAACTGTTCCGCCACATCGGACCGGACACCGACGTTCCTGCGGGAGACATCGGCGTCGGCGGACGTGAAGTCGGCTATATGTTCGGCCAGTATAAGCGGCTTGCCAACGAATTTACCGGCGTTCTGACCGGCAAGGGTCTCACCTTCGGCGGCTCACTGGTTCGTCCTGAAGCCACCGGTTTCGGCGCAGTCTATTTTGCCAAGGAAATGCTGAAGCTGAAAGGCCAGACCCTGGAAGGCAAAACCGTTTCCGTATCAGGTTTCGGAAATGTCGCATGGGGCGCCTGCATCAAAGCGTCTCAGCTTGGAGCCAAGGTTGTCACCATCTCCGGCCCCGACGGCTATGTTTTTGATCCGGACGGTGTAGGAACCCAGGAAAAGTGGGACTACCTCGAAGAAATGCTCGTCATCGACCGCAACAAGGTTGAAAACTACGTCAAGAAATTCCCGAAAGCCCAATTCTTTGCCGGAAAGAAACCCTGGGAACAGAAAGTGGACATCGCGATGCCCTGCGCTATCCAGAATGAGCTCAACGGTGAAGACGCAAAGGTCCTCATCGCCAACGGCGTTCAGACCATCGTCGAAGTTTCCAACATGGGATGCACCCCGGAAGCCTGGAAGCTCTTTATTGAGAAAAAAATTCCATTTGCTCCCGGAAAAGCGGCCAACGCGGGCGGCGTAGCTACCTCCGGTCTGGAAATGAGCCAGAACTCCATGCGCCTTGCCTGGAGCGCTGAAGAAGTTGACAGAAGACTCCATGAAATCATGGTCAACATCCACAAATCCTGCGTCGAAACCGCTGCAAAATACGGATTTGAAGGCAACTATGTTATCGGCGCGAACATTGCAGGTTTCAAGAAAGTCGCGGATGCCATGATTGCGCAGGGTCTTGTCTGATTATTGCCTGATTCTGTGCATACGCATGAACCGGCGGAACATACCGCCGGTTTTTTTTATGCTCAATCTATGGTATATTCCCCAACCATCATGAATACGACATGCCTTTTTACCTCTGTTTCCGGAATCATCAGCGCACCTCCTTCCAAAAGTTCGATGCAGCGGGCGGTGGCCTGTGCAATGCTCGCGGATGGCGTCAGTGTTATCCGCAACCCCGCATTCTGCGATGATGCCAGAGCAGCAATGGGTATAGCTTCCGCTTTTGGAGCCGGCGCAGAACTGTCAAACGATTCAGTACAGATTTCAGGCAGTCCGCTTTTCAAAAACCGTAATACAATGAGCGCAAATGCAGACCCCTTGGAAGTATCGTGCGGCGAATCGGGCCTCTCGATGCGGATGTTCGCGCCGATTTCCGCATTGCTGTCCCGGCCTGTGCACCTGGCGGCTCGTGGCTCGCTCATGAAACGCTCGATGATCATGGTGCAGGAAGCCTTGAAGGCCATGGG